>JBEPWX010000153.1:0-7133 GCA_041642235.1 Mariniphaga sp. | reverse complement strand
ATAACCCGGAACAACTTTAATTACACCCTTCATCTCTTTATAAACTGCTTCGGTACACCAAAAACATCCGCCTCCCAATGTAGCCGTTTCGTACCTGTCATTATTTTCCTGAAATGCATTCATGGTTATTAGAACTATCAATAATAATATTTTCATTTTCGAAGTTTAAATCGCGAAAAAACTTTTTTCTCAAACTCCCAGGCAAATTTAAATTGTCCAAACATTGTTCCAAAAACCAAAAAAAGTATCTGGTAGGCTGGAAATAAAACAAGTACATAAAGTGGGAATTTTATCCAGAGACTTGTCTCGGAGGTAATACCTATCCATTCGAATACAGCTTTTCGGACAATTAGCGATGTGCTTCCGGTAAGAGAAAAAATAAATATAACTAGCAGCAATTGAAAGTTGCTTTTAATGTTCCACCTGGTTTTAAATTTTTTAAACATCTAACTACATTTTTTAATTAAACACAGGTAGGGAAAGCTTGTTTAAATTAGATCTGGTGGGTTTGAAAAATTATATAACCGTAAACGGCAAAACGTAAAATTCTAAAAACAGCATACCTTAAAAAACGTCCGCCCGGATAACCTGCTGAACCAACCAACAGGCAAATTGCTGACCAGGGTAATGGGGTTAAAGCTGCAACGATAATTAAAAATATACCGTATTTTTTAAGCTGAGGCCACGATTTTTTTAAGAACCTTATTCGCACGTATCTGAACGATACTCTTTTATATAAAAATTTACCAATCAAAAATGTTACATATCCCAGAAAATAAGATGCAGCAGCAAAAAATGCCAGATTTAAAAAATAGTGGGAAATATTAGCTTTATTTATTGCCCAAATCATAAACAACTCCGGAGGAATGATGCCAAAAAAGAATTCAGAGGCAATGTAAATCAGATAGATCACTATGGGACGTGTATAGAAGGTTTCCATCCACATATCCGGATCTTGTGATACAACAATCTTTTTAAAAAAGAAGTAGGCAATTAATAATACAGCCATCCAGGCTATACCTCTTAATCCATTTTTTATAAGAAATTGCATTCTCGGACTCAGCATAATGGCTCTATTGCAGGTATTATAAAACGATGTGCAAATTACTACAAAATTTGTACCTCATCGTTATTCTGGTATTCAATTTATCAGTGTTAAATGAGGTTTTACTATTATTTAATAGTTTCTGGTTTTTTTGAAAATTGAATTTCACCGGATAAGAAAAGTCTTACCTGGAGGTTTATAAATTTTTTGTTATAAAATCAATTATTCCAGGCTTCCTGCAGCAGGTATTCTGCAATATCGGTAAGCTGTTTATCGGAAAAATGCGGGAACCCTGCCATTGCAGGATAGTCCATTCGTTTGCGACCTGGTTCCTTTATCCATTTTTTTAAACCTTCCGGATCATTTTGGTAATCTGGTAAAACTTCTGCCATTGCAGGTCCTACCAAACGGGTATTGGCTGCATGGCATACTGCACAATTTGTCTGAAACAAATTTTGTCCAGGCATAGAACTTCCCTGTTCGGATTCTGCTTCAGGGAGTAAAAGATTTTCATGTGCAAGCCTTACCGCTTCCCAATGGGCTGTGGTACGTTCAGCCATCATTTTTTTATGCGTTAACAATGTACTTTCCCGATATACATGCCTTCCGGTACCCATGAATGCAACCAGCAATGCAAATAATCCTGCCACTACGAGGAAACGTTTACCTAATAGATTGCTCTCATCATTAATTAACTTCCAAAGCTGAATCATGACAATAACAGCAATAGTCACACCTCCCAAAATCACCCAGAACAACGTCCAGGTTATCCCTTGTGATGGTAGTGTAAGAAACAATAACGGACCAAAAATAAATTGCATACCAGTAGCTATTAGGGCAATATTCAGCATTTGTTTCTTTATCCATTGCTTTGAAAGATTATTAAACACCCCCTCAGTATTAAATTGTTTCCTTCCAAACCACCAGGCAAGAAATAAGCCTGTTATTGCCATACTTGCAGTGATAAAATGGAAATAACGCGGAAAAACATTTGGCAGGGTCATAGCTTCAAAAAAACCGTTGATTTGTCCCCATTTTTCAGGGAAAAGCATCAGGTTAATGTTTGTAAGAAAAATAAACGGAATAAAAAGAAAACTAATTATTCCTACTGCCAGAATACTCAGGTGAAGCGGCTTGTTGTCGGAAAGTCTGTCCCATGAATATTTGTGGAGATAGAAAAGTAAAAAGGATACTGCAACCCATGGCACTATTGATATCCATATGTTCCCTGTCAATGCATTTGCAGAGTAGAAATAAACGGTATAGAGCACATTTATTGAAAGGAGCGGAGCAACACCAAAAACCACAGCAAGACTTTTGTTGACAGTTATAGTGGCTGCAATTTCACGTGCCAGCCTGTCAAAATCTTTGTATTTCTTTCCTTTAATTTCATACCAGAATGTTAAAATGCTGCTTCCAATCATTAAATTAATAAACAGGATATGAATAAGGAATGAAAACACAAGCACAGTGACCAGAAGCCATTCGGGCAACGGCAGCGGAAGCGGAATATCCTTAGGAACCGGTATTTGATTTATTAATGCACCTGTCATTTGTCTGTCTTTTGAAATTCGTATTCTATTTCTTTTACGTCAACTCCATCTACCTGCGGACCGTTAATTTTAACCGGTCTTTTTTGCTGGTGAGTAATAAATGCTGCCAGGGCATCCAGTTCATTATCGTTACCCGGGAAAGGGGGCATGTAATGTCTCACATTGTGCATGCTTTTAATATAAACTTTCATTGCTTCGGAATTCAGCGGTTCTTTACTTGCATACATTCGTTCGAACTTTCTTACCACAGAACTTATTCCATGCGTTGTATGGCAGCGTGAGCAGGCAAGTGTAAATACTGCTTCCCCGGCAGCAACCTTATTTTCTTCAGTTATCTCCGAAATGGCAGTATAGGGGGTATGTTTTAAAATACCCGTTTGCTGATAAAGAGGGTATTCTTCCACCAATATGCCGTTCCCATACATATATTCACCAATCACATAAGGTTTGCGGATAAATTCACGTAACCGCTCGAATGTACCCAGGAAAAGGAAGGATGCTATTACCGGTATTATCAGCAAATGCTTTGGAAGCCGGCGGGGAGCTATAGTTCCAAGGATGCCCAGTGAAAAGCCAATGGCAATAACAATTATTGCCACTAAAACCAATGAACTGTACCATTCCTGGAATTGCTGAGTACTCAATGCCACCGGAAGGTTACCAATCATAGCACGTGGAATATGCCAATAATATAGAAAGGCACCTGCAGCCGCAACGGGCATCCAAAGTAAAATCCAGAATGAAATGTACCTCAGTATTTCAGTTTTCCATACGTTACTTTTTTTCAGCACATAGGCCGTAATCATGAGTGCCACTGTTCCGGCCATCATCATGGCAACGGGGGTACGGAATATAAGTTGCGGAAGGTACAAAGGATTCAGGAAGCCTGTAACCAGTGACTTTCTTTCAATCCAACTTCCCGGATCCATCATAAATCCCAAAATTCCAACTATGATAGCCATGGTTAACCATGAGAAAATACTCAGCCACATACCAAACAAAATGTGCTTCTTCTTATTGCGGGCCGATTCATTCGATTTCTTCCAGGTAAGAAAGTAGATCATTATAAAAATCACTTCCAGTACAAAAATTATCCATTCCGAGAACCATGCGAAATAAAATACTCGTATCAGACTCCCAAGAGATGCCGGATTGGCAAGGGAGGCTGCAAACCAGATGCCCACTCCTGTAAGGGCACCTGCCGTAGTGGTAATGATGAAAGCCACAAACATTAGCTTGCGGGCCATTTCATCCCATGCCTTACCTTCTTCCGGATTTTTCTTTTGTTTTAAATATCCCCGGAACTCCAGAATGGTTACTAATGGGGCAAATCCAACTGCAAGCGCATGATTGATTATTACATGGGTTATTGCGATAACGGCAATAAGCATTCGATTGCCCATGAAATCGAGATGAAACAATGGAAAATCCATAGATTCCTGGTTTTACTTTTTTTTTTGAAAATATAGCAATTATTTCAAATGAAAACATCAAACACCCTTGAAATTCTGTGTAGAATTATAAAATTTATGATCTGTTAAACATTGCGCTCTCAGTTGTGAAAAATCAAGGGGAGGATGGAAACCAGTGGTCAGTTATATTAGCGATAAAATTCCCCGGGAATAAATATGCATAAAACCTTCTGCCTGGGACAATATGTAATAATCCCAGTATAAGGCTGTAAAAGAACCCTAACTGGGATTTTATGTGTAGTATGTCGGGTAATCTTATCTGAAACCTCTGACGCCTCCTGCAATAACTGACAGCAAGAGCAACACAATAAAAATGTAAAAGATAATTTTTGCAATCTCTGCAGCGCCTTCTGCAATTCCTCCAAACCCAAACAGGGCTGCAATGAGGGCAATAACCAAAAAGATGATAATTAATCTGATCATGACATTATAATTTTAAAAGTTTAAAAAAGAATTCCGGCATATATTTGTATAACTGTGTTTTTTGATTTATCACCTAATAATTCACCAGGTAGGGTATCTTCTGCTACATTCATTAATCCCAGGTTGTATTTAAAACCTAGAAGAATCGGATTAAGCTGGAATTCAAGCCCTGCAGTGACTCCAAAATCAAACGACTTGAAATTATCGCGATCGATGTCGCTGTCGGTGTCAATATCAAAAAGATTAAGCAGTTCATTATTTGTCTCTACATTGGCAGCCAGAAGATAACTTACATATGGACCCAGCTGAAATGAGAAGTCTTCTGCCAGATGATAAACCACATTAATTGGAATTTCAATATAATTCAGATTAAAATCTACCTCACCTTCGGCTACTGCTACATCATAATTATTTGTAAATCCTTTGGTAGTATAGAGAAGTTCGGGCTGAAGGGAAAAAAATTCCGAGATCCCCATTCTGCTAAAAACGCCGGCGTGAAAACCAGTTCTTAGATTTCTGTCGTTTGACCCATCGACTGTCATATTCGATAAATTCAAACCAGCTTTTACTCCATACTGAGTAAACTGGGCATTTGCACTTGCGAAAGTTAAAAATGCTGCTATAAATAAAAAACTAACTTTATATTTCATAATTACTGTATTTAGGGTATTACTGAATATTTATGTCGCCTTCTTCTGCTGCTTCTTTAAGTTCTTCATTGGCAAATATTGCCACTTCTACTCTTCGATTTTGCTGACGGCCTTCGGCAGTAGAGTTGTCAGCTACAGGCTGTTCTTCACCATATCCGATCTCATTTATTCGAATATTCCGTATGCCCAATTTTGTCAAAGCCTCAGCTACCGATTCAGCTCTTTCCTCTGAAAGGTTCTGGTTGTATTGATCACTTCCCTGACTGTCGGTATGCCCTTCAATCAGAATGTTGGTATCTTCATATTTTTTAAGTGTGCTGGCAAGATTTTCTATATTTTCTCTAGCCGATGGAGTGAGTTCTGCTGAATCGAAATTAAAAAGAATTCCCGAATCGAAAGTCACTTTAATTCCTTCTCCCACACGCTCAACTTCAGCACCTTCCAGGTCTTCTTCCAGCTCTTCTGCCTGTCTGTCCATATACTTGCCGATCAATGCTCCGGCAGTTCCGCCAATAGCCGCTCCGATAATTGCTCCTGTGGCTGTGTTATCCGATCGTGAACCAATTGCTCCTCCTACTGCTCCACCGGCACCTGCGCCAATTGCTCCTCCTTTAAAGACCCTCGATGTATTGCAACCTAAAGGAATAACGAATATTGAAATTAATACAAACAATTTAATTCTTTTGATATGTGCATTTAATGGATTCATACTTTTTTGTTTAATGATTATAAATTTGAATTATAATTACTGTGCCATGTGATGAATTTTAATGTAGTGAGTTGTAAGTCAATTGTTTTATGATTTTCGATTTTACTTTCATCAAGAAATGATGTTCATTAACTTCCACAAAATGGGAAAGAAAATCTACATAAAAATAGGAACTATAAAAATACATCGTGCAATAATGAATAGATATTAACTAACAGAGGATAATCAATTTACTGAAAGACAGCCCCTGTCATTATTAATTCGAATACCATCTTCAGAGTAAATTCAATATAATTTCAATTTAAACTCAGAGTAAATTCAGTTAAAATTGAATTTATATTGAATTAAAATTGAGATTACATTGAATTAATATTGAATTTAATATAGTGAAGATATTATATTGGTCATGGAATTTTTCCCAATGTGTCGTTTCATGAAATTAATATTTCCATTGATTCCTTCATCAGTTGAACTATTTTTTTACCTGGAGCAGAGCCTATAGCCGGATTTATAATAACAGCAGATAGTTGCATCAGGAAATATCAATCTTTTCCTGCCGGTTAATCTATGAGATTGGAATAAAGAGTTTAAGGAAAAAAATGTACTATTGTATTAAGATTTATTTTCGAAAGAAGAAATTTTACCAAAAATGAAAAATCATTTAATAGTGTTGTTTTTTGCTTTTAGTTATTTCACAATAATTTCTGCAACAAACAAAATGGGAAATTTTTCATATAAAAAGCCAATTAAAATTTTATTATTAACTGGAAGTAATAACCACGACTGGCGAAGCACTACTTCATTTTTAGAAAATATGTTTTCTGAAAATGGATTATATATTGTTGATATAACCGGGAAACCGGATACTTTAAAATCTTCTGATTTACGGAATTTTGATGCAATAGTCAGCAATTGGAATTCCTGGCCTGAAAATGACATACGCTGGCCAGCTTCGGTGGAAACAGTTTTACTCAATTTTATCAGTGAAGGAGGAGGATTTGTTACTTTTCATGCCTCATCATCAGCTTTTTATAAATGGTCTGAGTTTAAAAGGATCATTACGGCTGCATGGATACCCGATAGGACCTGGCATGGGAAAAACAGTGCAACATGCATAGAGGTTACTAATCCTTTGCATCCGGTAACACGGGATATGTCAGGTTTTTATATTTTCGATGAGCTGTGGGTTCAGGCTGAACAAAATGCAAAGTTTGAAGTGTTGGGAAGAGCAACAAATGAAGAATTAATTGATAAGGATATCGGGAATCAACCGGCTATAAG
>JBEPWX010000152.1:4147-7141 GCA_041642235.1 Mariniphaga sp. | reverse complement strand
TTTCTCACAAAAGCACTCCCCTCACCAGGGATGTAGATTCCAGATCAAAATCATATCAAATCCATATTAAATTCGGGTCTAATTGAATTTAGTGCGAATTTAATCTGTACATGGTATGGCATTCATAATAACCTTTATTCTCTTATAGCTGTTAATTCAAAAACTTATTTAAGTTAACTATTAAGCAGAATAAAAAGATTGTATCGGAATTAAAATTCACGATTTTTTACTGTAAATAAACAGATGCCTACCCAATTTTTTTAAAAAAAAATCAATTTATTTTTTGACATTTCAATTGCATATAATTAAAACATTCAAAAATTAGAAAAACAGCAAAATGGCATCTGTTTGTTTTGAATTGAGGTTAAATCTGTTTTTAACATTTTTACCATCACATTAGCATTCATAATGTGGTATTTTTCTTAATTTAGAAGCAGGTAAAATGACAGACCAAATTACCGATAAAACAATAACTATGAAAAAGCATATATTTCTATTGTTTATTTTGATTGTGTTTATATCAACCGGAAATGGGCAAACGCAATCCCTGATGTCTACTCCTGAACTGTATGAAACTTCACCTGAGGAGGCAGGTATATCAACTGAACGTCTGTCCCGCATTGACAGGATGTGCAGGGAGGCAGTAGAGGCTGGAGTTCCGGGGATAGTTACCCTGATTGCCCGCGATGGCAGGATTGTTCACTGGAAAGCATATGGCATGGCCAACAACCAGGGAAACCGAAAGCTGGAGCGGGATGATATATTCAGGATAGCATCACAGACAAAAGCTATTACTGCTACAGCAGTGATGATGTTATGGGAAGAAGGTGAATTCCGGCTTGATGACCCAATCTCCCGATACATCCCGGAATTTAAAAATCCACAGGTATTAAAAACTTTTAATCCGGCCGATTCCAGCTGGACGGGAGAACCTGCTAAATCGGAAATAACAATCAGGCAACTCCTTACACATACCTCCGGAGTAGGTTACGGGATAATTGACAGCGACGATCGAATGAAAAAGATTTATCAAAAAGCGGGGGTTACCGATTTGTTTACAACTGAAAATATTTCTATTGAAGAAAGTATAAAAAAACTTGCCCGCCTTCCCCTGCATTTTCATCCAGGTACAGCTTATCAATACAGCGAAGGATTGGATGTACTGGGATATTTCATTGAAGTTGTTTCGGGTAAACCATTCGACGAGTTTTTAAAAACACGGATTTTTGATCCGCTGGGTATGAACGATACCCGCTTTTACCTGCCTGAAACTAAAGCCAGCCGGCTGGTGGCTGTTCAGCATAAGAATAACGGCAAATGGGAAGAATACCCAATAACATTTTACGATACCAATTATCCTGTAAAAGGTGCAAAACGTTTTTTTTCAGGCGGAGCCGGACTTTCAAGCACAGCAAAGGATTATGCTGTATTTCTGCAAATGTACCTGAATGGCGGTGAATATAATAGTGTGCGGTTGCTTAGCCGTACAACCGTTAAAAGCATCATGGGAAATCAAACAGGAAATTTATGGGGTGACGATGAAAAATATTACGGGCTGGCGTTTGGTGTGGTAACTCCTAAAGGACAAGATATGGGAGGTCTGGGAAGTGAAGGAACTTTTGATTGGGGGGGTTATTTCAATACCCAGTATTTTGCCGATCCACAGGAGGGAATTATTGGCATTATTATGAAACAAACCCGCGGAGAAGTAAATGATCAAACAGGCTGGAAATTCAGGCAGTTGGTTTTCCAAACCATCGACGATTAAATTTACAGATACATGAATAAAATTAAAGAACTGGCTAAAATGATCGATCATTCCATACTTCATCCTACACTGACTGATGAAGATTTAAAAAGGGAATGTAAAGTGGCGCGAAAGTATGATGTGGCATCGGTTTGTGTTAAGCCGTATGCAGTAAAACAGGCTGTTGAATATCTTAAAAATACTGATGTACATATTGGTTGTGTCGTTGGTTTTCCTGCCGGAAATTCAGCCATTGCAGTAAAAGTGTTTGAAGCTGAAAAAGCGTGCAATGACGGTGCAACAGAAATTGATATGGTCATAAACATTGGCAAGGCACTTCAGGGGGACTGGGAATATATTGCACATGAAATAAACTCAGTCACGCATACCTGCCATGAAAATAATTCCATTGTGAAAGTGATTTTTGAAACTGATTATGTGACGAAAGAAGAGGAGATTAAAAAACTATGTGAAATATGTACTGAGGTTGGTGCTGACTATGTAAAAACATCAACCGGGTTTGGGTTTGTTAAAGGCGCCGATGGAAAATATTCCTACTCCGGAGCTACTATTTACAACCTTGAACTGATGAAAAAAAGTGTGGGTCCTCATGTTAAAATAAAAGCAGCAGGTGGTGTACGTTCGCTCGATCGGTTACTGGATGTGCAAAAAGCAGGATGCAACAGGTGCGGTGCAACTGCAACCAGTGCAATTTTGGAAGAAGCAAAAGAAAGATTTGGAAGCTGATTAGAATAAAAATTCCAGAAGTTATGGTTTCACTTAAAAATAAAAATGAACGGGTTAAAAAAACTGTTTCTTCTCAAATCATTAATGTGAAGAAACTATAAGTTTTTTAACGACTGTTTTATTTTCGACTGATTTTACTCTGATAAAATAAATACCATTAGGTAAATTATTAAGGGGCAGAACATATTTAGGGGTCCCAAAGTCGATTTTTCGATAGACAACTTCCTTTCCCGCTATGTTGATAAGACGAATTTCAGAAATCTCTCCTGTATTCATTTCAAGAGTTACCTGTCCTGTTTCTGAAGGATTTGGATAAACCCTCAACTCATTCAGGCTGGAATCAACTGCACCCCGGTTATCCTGCTGGCCAATTTCAATAGCCGGCTGAAATGCAAAAGATGCAAGAATAAAAAATGAAAATATAGTTATAAGTAAATATTTTTTCATGCCAATTAAGTTACAATTTAATATATAAACATGCAAATAATATGCCTTTTATT
>JBEPWX010000152.1:0-4137 GCA_041642235.1 Mariniphaga sp. | reverse complement strand
TAAATAATTCGGCAGCGTTTAAATCAGCAGGTGTATCAATTCCAATGCTTTGAAATTGAGTGACCACTGTTTTTATGCGGTAGCCGTTTTCAAGCCATCGCAATTGTTCAAGCGCCTCCGCCTTTTCAAGTTCTCCGGGTTTAAGAAGTGTAATTTCCTGTAATACCTTCTTCGTATAGGCGTACATACCAACATGAGACCAAAATTTATGATATAAATGCCAGTTTCCTTCTTTTTCTCCCCGAACATATGGAACAGGCGAACGGCTAAAGTACAAAGCATTATTGAATTTATCAAATACTACTTTAGGCCGGTTGGGATTAAATAGTTCGTCGGCATTATCAATTTCCTTTACAAGGGTTGCAATAGTAGTATTATCAGTGAAACACGACATGAGTTGTTCAAGCTGTTCTTTTCTCACAAAAGGTTCATCTCCCTGGATATTAATTACTGCATCAAAATCAATTTCCTGTTCCAGCAGCCGGGCAGCTTCAGCACAACGATCGGTACCGCTTTTATGAGTTGATTGGGTATAAATTGCTTTACCTCCAAAATTCTGTATGGTTTTAAAAATCCGTTCATCATCAGTGGCTACCCATACCTCCTTAAGTGCACGCACTGAATTTTCATATACCCATTGAATAACAGGCTTCCCCCCCAAAAGAGCGAGAGGTTTACCGGGAAAACGGGTAGATTGAAATCGGGCTGGTATCAATGCAATAAACCGCATACAACTATTTGTTTTATTTTTGACGATAAAGATAACCATTATCAGGCCTTGTCGGCAAACAACAGATGAATTTTAAATTTAAAAAAAATAAAAAAGGTTAAACAAAAATTCAAATGAAACATTGCCAGCGAAAAATTGTAAATTTGGGGGCTTAAACAGGTCAGTTATTTTTACACAGCGGCAGATCAGGTTTATTTCCATTGCTGTTAATTTAAATGAGCTATAGGTGAAATGACGATGGATATGAATATTCAGGATATAAAACAACGATTTGAGATTATAGGAAATTCCCCCGGGCTGAACAGAGCAATTGAAACTGCCGTACAGGTAGCTCCCACTGATCTTTCGGTATTGGTTACAGGAGAAAGCGGAACAGGAAAGGAAGTTTTTCCTCAAATCATCCATCAGTTTTCGAGTCGTAAACATGGAAGATATGTAGCAGTTAACTGCGGAGCCATACCGGAAGGAACCATCGATTCGGAGCTTTTCGGGCATGAGAAAGGTTCGTTTACAGGTGCACTGTCCGAAAGGAAAGGGTATTTTCAGGAAGCAGATGAAGGAACTATTTTTCTTGATGAAATTGGGGAACTTCCGCTTTCCACACAGGTGCGCCTGTTACGGGTACTGGAAACCGGTGAATTTTTACGGGTTGGATCTTCAAAAGTGATAAAAACAAATGTAAGGGTTATTGCCGCAACTAACCTTGATATTACCAAAGCTATTGAAGAAGGTAAATTTCGGGAAGATTTGTATTACAGGTTAAATACTGTACCAATTCATGTGTTGCCCCTTCGTCAGCGACCGGAAGATATCCACCTGCTTTTCAGGAAATTTACACGCGACTTTGCCGAGAAATACCGGATGCCACCTTTAGCGCTCGATGAGGAAGCACGAATGTTACTCGAAAATTACAGATGGCCTGGAAATGTAAGGCAATTGAAAAATATTACCGAGCAAATTTCTATTATTGAACAGAACCGGGATATCTCAGCCGCTATACTTCAACGCTATTTACCTACAGTTTCTTCCAAAAATCTACCGGCTTTGTTTAACCAATCCGGAGATAAAACATTTGCAAACGAACGGGAAATTCTTTATAAAATCCTGTTCGATATGAAAAGGGATGTGAATGATCTTAAAAAGTTGGTACTTAACGTAATGGAAAACAGAGATTTTCAAATCACAGGTGATCAGGAACAGATAATCCAAAATCTCTATGAGGAAGAAGAAATAAATTTATCGTCGGCCGAAAAACTACCAAGGCCAGTACGATTTAAAGATTTCGACAAGAAGAACATACAGGATACAGAAGAGGTGGTGGAGGAATCATTATCGCTGGAAGACAAAGAAATTGAATTGATAAATAAAGCCCTTGAAAAGCATAATGGCAAACGGAAGTATGCTGCAAAAGAACTGGGTATTTCAGAAAGAACACTCTATCGAAAAATTAAAGAACATAATATTAAGGGCTGAAAGATGCATAGAAAATCACTATATCTATTTTTAACTGCACTTATAATAACCGGGAGTTTCTACTCCTGTAAGGTTGGATATTCTTTTACCGGTGCCAACATTTCACCGGCAGTGAGAACTTTCTCTGTTTATTATTTTCCGAACCGTGCCCGGCTGGTAAATCCAACCCTTAGCCAATCATTTACCGAGGCCCTTCGTGAGAAGCTGGAACGTCAGACATCCCTTAACGAACTGGAGGAAGACGGCGATTTGATATTTGAAGGGCAGATTACTGGTTATGAAGTACGTCCTATGGCCATTCAGGCTGAAGACAGGGCGGCCTTAAACCGGCTGACAATAACGATTCGGGTAAAGTATACCAACAATATTGATCCGGAACAAAGCATCGACAGATCGTTTTCGGCATTTGAAGAATTCGACAGTTCTACTACTCTGACTACTGTGGAAGATGGTCTTGTACCGGAAATCATCACAAAAATTACTGAAGATCTATTTAATGCAACACTGGCTAACTGGTAACCAATGGAGAAAAATGATTTTTATAAACTGGCCCAAAATCCTGTTCTTTTAAACTCAGATACTCTGGAAGGGCTAAAAAAACTGACTGAAGATTTTCCTAACTTTCATGCCGGATGGATGCTTTACCTAAAAAATCTGAAAATTGTCAACGATTCGGGATTTGAAGCTGCCCTAAAAAAAGCAGCACCTCTCCTTCCCGACCGGAAACAGCTTTACAGATTTTTAAATGCTACGGATGAACTATTAAAATTCAGAGAGGATATGGGAAAAGCCGGAATTCCTGCACAGGAATATGTGCTTGAAAAAATGGAAAAAACGTCACCTGGTAATAAACTCATCGATAAATTCCTTTCGGTATCTCCCGGTCCTCTGAATCTGGATAAACCTTCTGCGGAAGACCAATCATTAACAACTGAAAATGATATTGTTGCAAAATCTGTTTCGGAAAACGATGACCTGATGACTGAAACCTTTGCCAACATTTTAGTTGAACAAAAAAAATACGATAAAGCATTGGAAGCTTTTAAAAAATTAAGCTTGAAATATCCGGAAAAAAATAGTTACTTTGCAACCCGAATTAAAGAGATAGATAAACTAAAGAATATTTAATTGTTTTGAGATGTACACGCTAATTATTGTTTTAATATTTATAGTCTGTGTTTTGCTGATACTGATTGTGTTGGTTCAAAACTCAAAAGGTGGAGGTTTGGCCAGTAATTTTCAGTCGTCGAACCAGATTATGGGAGTAAGAAAAACCACCGATTTTCTTGAAAAGGCGACATGGGTATTAGCTGGTTCGCTGTTGATATTATCCATAATGGGTTCAGCATTTATTCCCCGGGAAGGAATGATGCAGGAAAGATCAAGGGTTCAGGATCAGATTGAGAATGCCGTTGACCCTACTCAGGTTCCTAATTTCCCAACTGTACCAAACACCAACGATGAAACAACATTTCCTGCTGACGAAGATACTTCTCAATAAAAATAAAAAATATCTCAAAAAAGCCACTTGCATATTTGCAGGTGGCTTTTTTGTTTAAATAATCTGGCAAATCTTTTTTTCTGAGAAGATAGTAAATGAGCTCAGATAAGATGAGCCTTACTGGTATCTGACCGTATTTTTCTTAAACGGTAGAAATAATCATTGCAGTAATCTGATTATCTGTAACCCGGTTCACAAACCTTCAGTAAATCAAAAAGGAAAACGTTAATTCTTTAGTGCACACAAAAAAATTCCGGAAAATAAAAATCAGGTGGTTCTCAACAGGTTCAAATAAGGTTCGCCCGATTACTTATTGCCTCCCCCTTTGCATACTTTACAAAATACACATCAAAACTTACAGAACAGGCATTACTAATAAAGAAAAAAGCATTACCATGCCAGGCCAGGTAGATTCATTTGGAGCCGATCATTT
>JBEPWX010000151.1:0-7215 GCA_041642235.1 Mariniphaga sp. | reverse complement strand
CTGAAAAGGAGCATTATTTCGTAGGTGCAAAAGCAAAATAATATGAAATCCATATATTTTGCAAACACAAAAACAGATGAACAAAACCAACAAAAATTCGTGGATTCCATCCGACTATTTAAAAATTTAAGATTTGTTTGAATGAAATTAATAGTTTTGCTGGTAATTTACGTACTCAGTTTTTCTGCTTTAAAGTCACAGAACTTAACATTAAAAGTTTGGCCTGATGGAGCGCCCAATCATAACGGGATAGATGAGCCGGAAGAGATTTTTGAAGGAGGAAGGGTGCGTAATATTTCTGAAGCTGAAATGTATGTTTATCTTCCTGAAAAGGAAAAGAATACAGGAGCTGCAATTGTTATTTGTCCCGGAGGTGGTTATTTGATTGAAGCTATGGACCATGAAGGATACCAATTGGGCGAATGGCTTAAGGAAAAGGGTGTTGCCGGTTTTGTTCTGAAATACAGACTGCCCTATGGGCATCATGAAATTCCATCGGGCGATGCACGTCAGGCTTTACGAATTATAAGGGCAAATGCAAAGGAATGGGGAATAGATCCGACTAAAATAGGCATTGCAGGCTCCTCAGCTGGAGGTCATCTGGCAGCAACAGTGGGTACCCGTTTCGACAGTGGCAATAGTGAAGGCGTAACTCTATTTCATAACATAAGCAGCCGGCCTGACTTTATGCTGCTGCTCTACCCGGTAATAACCTTTAAGGAAGATTTTGGACACATGGGGTCACGCAAAAACCTGATTGGTGAAGGCAACAATTGGGAACTGGTTGTAAAATATTCCAATGAGCTTCATGTAACACCTGATACTCCTCCCACTTTTTTAGTCCTAGCCGATGACGATAAGGGAGTAGTACCTCGCAATTCCGTGGAATTTTATCTGGCATTGAAGGAAAATAATGTTCCTGCAGAAATGCATATATTTGCTCATGGTGGGCATGGGTTTGGTATGACTAAAAAAAATCAGCCTGTTGGCCTGTGGCCAGATTTGTTTTATAAATGGTTGCAGGAAATTAAAGTAATTGAATAGATGCAATCAACTCATCCTTTAAATGTATTCAGATATTGCCCCAGGTGCAGTTCATCAAAAATAAAAAGATCCGGCGAGCGATCATTGAAATGCCCTGATTGCGAATTTCAGTATTTTATCAATTCTGTGGCTGCTGTGGCTGGATTGGTGGCTGATGAAACCGGCAAACTTTTATTGACCATGCGCGGTGTGGAACCTCATTACGGAAAACTTGATTTGCCGGGTGGGTTCATTGATCCGGGAGAAACGGCTGAAGGAGCTGTTGAACGTGAACTATACGAAGAATTGGGGTTGAAAGTGAAGGAGGTGAGCTATATGAGCTCCTCTACAAACGAGTATGTGTATGCCGGGTTAAGTGTGTTCACCCTTGATCTTGCATTTTTAGTAAAACCTGAATCGGTTGCAGGATTAAAAGCTATGGACGACATACTTGATTATCAATTCTATGCATATGAAGAAATTGATTTTGAACAGATACCTGCCCCTTCTATCCGTAAATTTGTTAACCAATTTTTCAGAAAATGAATGAAATAAGACAGCGGTTGAAAGTTCTTCGTATGGAGTTGTTGAGGCGAAACCTTGATGCATGGTATATTTCCGGAACTGACCCTCATTCCAGTGAATATCTTCCTGAGATGTGGCAGACACGAAGATATATTTCGGGATTTACAGGCTCATATGGTGTGGTGGTTGTAGCACAGGAAGAGGCTGCTTTTTGGACTGATTCCCGCTATTTTATTCAGGCCGAAGAACAACTTAAAGGTTCGGGTATAAAGTTATTAAAATTACGTGTTCCCGATGCTGTTCCACCTGAAGCATGGCTATCTAAAAAACTATCTGCCGGAAGCAAAGTAGGTTTTGATCCACAGACGATTTCTGTTGCCGCATACCGGAACCTTGCCAATAGCCTTCAAAAAACAGGTGTTAACACAGTTGAAACACCCGATTTGTTTGAAAAAATATGGCAAAATCGGCCGGTTCTACCTCAAAACCCTCTGTTCGATTTAAGCAGTAAGTATACCGGACTATCCCGAAAAGAGAAACGGGAACTGTTAGTTGCTGAACTAAAAAAACATAATGCTGACTTTCAGATTATTACTGCTCTCGATGAACTGGCCTGGCTTTTTAATCTAAGGGGGTCCGATGTTTCCTATAATCCAGTTTTCACGGGTTATGGTGTGGTTGGAAAAAATGAATGGATTTTATTTGTCGATTTACAAAAAATTCCTCCCGGGCTGAAGCTTCAGCTGGAAAAGGAAAAAATAAAACTCATGCCCTATGATTCATTTTTTATCTGGATTAAACTGGTTCGGGGGAAAAAAGTTTTTCTTGATCCGTTTACATCAAGCTATGCTATATATAGCTTATTGCAGGAAGATAATAAGCTAGTGGAAGGTGTTTCGCAGGTTGCATTGATGAAAGTGCAAAAAAATGAGGTGGAATTAAAAGGTTTTCATGAAGCTATGAAAAAGGATGGAGTAGCTTTGGTCGAGTTCCTTTTTTGGTTGCATCAGAATATTGATAAGATTGAAATTACAGAATATACCGCAGGTAAAAAACTGGCTGAGTTCCGATTTCTGCAGGAGGATTATTTTGGAGAAAGTTTTGCCCCAATTTTTGGATATAAAGAACATGGTGCCATTGTTCACCTGAGTGTTAATGAGCAGGATGCCCTGAAATTAAAAGCTGAGGGAATTCTCTTGTTTGATTCAGGAGGTCAATACATACATGGTACAACCGATGTTACCCGTACCATTGCACTCGGCCAGGTTTCACCTCAGGAAAAAACAGATTTTACTTTGGTTTTGAAAGGAATGATAGCTTTAACAAAGGCAATATTTCCGGAAGGTACGAGAGGATGTAATATAGATGTACTGGCACGTATGGCTCTTTGGCAGAATAGCCTGAATTATGGACATGGAACCGGGCATGGAGTGGGGCATTTTCTGAATGTACATGAGGGACCTGTATCTATCAGGCAGGAATTTAGTGAAGTTCCACTGCGGCCCGGAATGGTTTTATCAAATGAGCCTGGGCTTTATCGTAAAGGGAAATATGGCATTCGCATTGAAAACTTAATTGTTTGTGTGGAAAAAAAAGAATCTGAATTTGGTAAGTTTTTAGGATTCAATACGCTGACTCTTTGCCCCATTGATATCAGCTTAATTGATCTCAGTCTGCTTACTTCTGAGGAAAAGGAATGGTTAAATACGTATCACCTGCAGGTGCGGAATGAACTGATGCAATTATTAAGTAGTGAACTGGCTGGATTTCTTACTGAAATAACCAAAGAAATTTAGCCCGGGAAAGGCAAATTCTTAAAGGAGTTAAATTAACCTTAAATCCGTCTTTTTAATGGAATGAACAATAATCCTGCGTTTATTAGGAAGGCAAAAATAATTATAAAGTTTCCGGTTTGTTGTTCCCCCAGAATGGAAACGATTTTACCTGCCAGGGCAATGAAACCACCAGCTAGCATAGCTGCAGTCAGCTGTTCATTAACAACTTTTCTTTGAAGCAATCCTGCCAGCATTGGGACTACAAATGCACCTGAGAAAAAAGTGAGCGCCAAAAGCAGCGACTGCAGAATTGATGTAACAAAAAGGGCAATGACAATGCTCAGACTTCCCAGTACAACAATTAAAATTCGTGTCAGATGAAATGCTTTTTTATCCTCCATGTTCTTGTAAAACAATTCGCTGAGAATGAGCGAGGAGGTAAGTAGTGTGGTGTCGGCCGATGACATCACTGCCGATAGCAATGCTGCAATAAAAAGTCCATAAAACCAGGTTGGAAGCAGGTGACGGGCAAAGGACATGATTTCTATGCTATGGGCATTTACTGAATAAATTCCCAGAAAAGTGAGGCCGAATGAAACTGGCACCAGGATGATGGCTACTATAAGGATGCTTCGGGTGGCTGTTTTTTCATCTTTGGCACAAAATACCCTGGAATAGATATCCGGGCCAACAACAAATGTTACGGAATAAGTAAGCACAAGGATCAGCAGGTCGATTACTGAAAACGACTTATTAAATAACGCTTCTGCATTCAGTGCAGGTAAAGATGCTGCTTCTGGTGTGCGAAGAGCAAAAAAAACCAGAACTGCCAGACCGGTAATTATCAGAAAGGATTGTAGTGAGTCAGTTTTTAAAATACTCACCTGCCCACCAAATAATGTATAAAGTATAAAAATTGTACCGGCGAGAATGGCGGCAGTTGAATATTCTATAATTTCTAGTCCTGCAAGTATTCGGGCAGCAGCAATAATCTGCGCTCCAACAATGCCCAGCCAGGCCAGTGGTATGACAAGTGAACTTAATTGCCGGGCACGATTTCCATAAAAATGACCAAGTAATCCGGGCAAAGTATATTGGCCATACCGGCTGACATATTTGGCAATGGGTGCAAGTATAAATAAACCAAAAGCAGCACAAAATAAAAACCATAAGGCGGCCCACCCAATAGCCTGGCTAAGCTCTATGGTACCTAAAATGGCTGAACCCCCAAGTATAGTGGCAAGTAAACTTCCTGAAACTGGCACCAATCGTGCTTTTTTTCCTGCTACATAATAATCGGAGGGAGTTTTTATCTTAAACCAGGAATAGATGCCTAATAAAAGTACAAATAGAAAATAGAAACCTATAAAATATATCGGATTCCCCATGCGATAACATCCTTTCAGAAATGGTTCAAATATCGGAAAATATGTTCCAATATTGTATTTTAGTCAAGTTTTTTAAAAACATACTATTATGAAAAGATTGATTTTTTGTCTCCCCGTGGTTTTTTTATTTTTGACAACTTGTAGTACACGTGAGAATTATTCTCCACCAAAAGCAAAAAAAGTGCCGATGGAAATTACCACTCATGGCCATACAAGGGTTGACAACTACTATTGGTTGCGTGAACGTGAAAACCCGGATGTAATCCAATATCTGGAGGCTGAAAATACTTATAAGGAAAAAGCACTGGAGCATACCCTGCCACTTCAGGATGAATTGTTTGAAGAAATAAAATCGAAGATAAAGCAAGAGGATGAATCAGTTCCTTATAAGAAAAATGGATACTGGTATTATACCCGGACTGTGCCCGATACCGAATATTATCTGATTTGCCGTAAAGAAGGTTCACTTGATTCGAAAGAGGAAATAATGTTAGATGTTAATCAACTGGCTGAAGGTTATGAATATTTTCAATTGGGTGGGACTGCAGTTAGTACTGATAATAATATACTGGCTTTTAGTGTGGATACTGTTAGTCGCAGAAAGTATACTATCTACTTTAAAAACTTGGAAACGGGAGAAATTCTGAAAGATGCCATCCCTCTTTCTTCTGGTAGAATCGTATGGGCTAACGATAACAAAACAGTTTATTATGTACTAAAAGATGATGTTACTTTGCGCTCAGAACGTATAATGAAACATATTATTGGTACACCTGTTGAAGATGATCAGGAGGTATATTATGAAGAAGATGAAACTTTTTCTGTTTTTATTTACAAAACCAAATCGGAGAAATACCTGATCATCGGTAGTGAAAGTACACTCACCTCAGAGTACCGGTTTTTGGATGCCGGTAACCCGGAAGGAAAATTTGAAATTATCCAGCCGCGTATTCGTGAACTGGAATATTCGGTTGAACATTTTGGTGATTTCTTCTATATCAGAACTAATCTTGATGCACTTAATTTTAAGTTGGTTAAGACCCCTGTGTCTGCAACCCGTAAAGAAAACTGGCAGGAGGTTATTGCCCATAGGGAAAACGTCTATTTTTTTGATTTTGAAATACTCAAAGATTTTCTTGTAGTGTCGGAGCGTAATGAAGGTATTACTCAACTCCGGGTAATGCCCTGGAGCGGAGAAAATGAATATTATATCGATTTTGAAGAAGATGTTTATACGGTCACTGAAAATATTAACCTTGATAACAAGACCAATATTTTTAGGTTTAGCTATACTTCACTTACAACACCCAATTCAGTTTTTGATATTAACCTGGAAACGAGAGAACGCAGTTTGTTAAAGGAGGAGGAGGTATTGGGTGATTTTGATAAAGAGAATTATGAAACTGTAAGGATATATGCCACAGCAGGCGATGGAACAAAAATCCCCATGTCACTGGTTTATCGCAAAGGGTTACAAAAAAACGGCAACAATCCCGCCATGATATATGGGTATGGTTCTTATGGTCATACTATTGATCCGGCTTTCCGGCTTTCCATTCTTCCGTTGCTCGACCGTGGCTTTGTTTTTGCCATTGCCCATATTCGCGGTGGGCAAATATATGGCCGGGAATGGTACGAAGAGGGAAAGTTGCTGAAAAAAATGAACACTTTTACCGACTTTAATGATTGTGCGCAACATTTGATTGATGCCGGATATACCAGCCGCGAAAAATTATTTGCCAAAGGTGGCAGTGCCGGGGGGTTGTTGATGGGGGCCTGTATTAATATGCAGCCCGACCTCTACAAAGGTGTGATTGCGAATGTGCCTTTTGTGGATGTGGTAACCACTATGCTCGATGAAACTATTCCTCTTACTACCAGCGAATACGATGAATGGGGAAATCCACATATTGAAAAATATTATTATTACATGCTCTCCTATTCGCCCTACGACAATGTAGAAGCCAAAGAATATCCGGCACTAATAGTAACCACAGGGCTACACGATTCGCAGGTTCAGTATTGGGAACCTGCCAAATGGGTGGCCAGACTTAGGGAATTAAAAACGGATGATAATCTGCTTCTTTTGCATACAAACATGGATTATGGACATGGAGGTGCATCAGGAAGGTTCCAGTGGATAAAGGATACTGCATTGGAATATGCTTTTGTTTTTAATTTGTTGCAGATTGAATAGAAAATCAGTATAGAACAAAATTGGGAGGTGCCTTTTCAGAATGTACTTAAAATCATACCATATTTCTGCCTTAATGTAGTGGTGGCTGCATGACAGATTAAATTTTAAAATTTGTTGCCATGCTTAAAACCGAATGAGGAATCAGGAAACAGGTTGCCTCAGTCTGTCGAATCCAAACAGATTATGACTATATTTGAACTTATCTATTATATAACCTGATAAACTAAAAGCGGGTTATGCTTTTTAATACATTTGATTTTCTTATTTTTCTGATCCTGGTTTTTACCTCGTTTTGGGTAGTAGCACC
>JBEPWX010000150.1:0-7227 GCA_041642235.1 Mariniphaga sp. | reverse complement strand
TAAAACTGATAAATATGAAAAACCTAATCCAGGTTATCTTGCTAGTAGCTTGCACTTCATTATTGAATGCTCAAACAACCGATAAAAGACCTGATGCTTTGGTTTCACCACGCATTGCAGAAAGAGAATTGACAGTTGGCGGACAAGAAGCTGACGTTTATGGTTTCAATAATCAGTCAATACAATACGCCATTGATGCTGTGGCAAAAACCGGAGGAACAGTAAAACTGATGCCTGGGCGATATAATATAAGTGCACCGGTGAGAATGAAATCCAATGTAAAACTGATTGGATCGGGCCGGGAAACAATACTTACAAAAAGTGAGGGAGTTCAAACACGTTTCATTCAAGATGCCGATTACGGTGAGTTGAAACTCACTGTAGAAAACTCTGATGGATTCGAGCCAGGAATGAAAATCCAGATAACCGACCGTGACAATAGCTCCTGTTGGAATGTATCTACTGCCTATATTACAGATATTCAGGATAATATTCTTTACATTGATAAGCATCTTATCCGTGATTACCGTTCCGACAAAGATGGCTTGATTTCCAATACTTCATCAGTTATTGAGGTAATCGATGCCGAAAACGTGTTGATATCCAACTTGACTGCTGATGGTAACCGAAAAAAAAACTTCTTTGCTGATGGATGTAATAGTGCAGGAATTGTTATACTAAAATCAAAAAAAATCACTGTTGATAATGTACATGTGAAAGATTTTAACGGAGAAGGCATTAGTTGGCAAATTACTGAAAACGTTACAATTCGCAACAGTGAAATTTCTGGCAGCGGCAATACCGGCATGCACCCTGGTACGGGCTCACCTTTCTCAGTAATTGAAAATAATAATGTTCACCATAACGATAACGATGGTCTCTTTATCTGCTGGAGGGTTTACAACAGTTCTGTTATAAATAATCAGTTCCATAACAACGGACGTTTTGGTATTTGTACCGGCCATAAGGACACTGACGTTATTTTTTCGGGAAATCATATTTATGAAAATGGGAGTGATGGTGTGAACCTAAGGGGCGAACGGGAGTCTAATGCACCACATCGAAATACATTTGTAAACAATATTATTGAAAATAATGGAACTAATGGGGAAGGTTACGGGTTTTCCGTCAACTCTCCTGCACGATACTTAGTGTTAAAGGAAAACATTTTTCGGAGTAATGGCAAAAAAACACAAAAGGCTGCCATATACATCTATGCTAATGGTTCACAACCTGATTTAATTGATAACCAAATGGAAGGTCATCCTGAAGAAGGAGTAATCTTTGAAAATAGATAAAAGTAACATTTTTTTATGGCCATACATCAAAGCCATTTCATTCTGTTTTTCCTCCATTTTTAGTATAATTGTAAGATTAGTTAATGTTGGAGAAATAATCTAAAAAAAAATGATGAGCCTGATATTCATAAAATCTTTGGCTTTCCTGGTCGCAGGGTCAGGAATTTTAGGGTGTAATTCTCAGGAGCAGGAGAATGAGCGCCCCAATATTCTTTTTATTTTTAGTGATGATCATGCCACCCATGCCATTGGAGCATACGGGCCGAAACCAAATAATCCGGAATTACATAATTTTGTTCAGACTCCACACCTCGATAGGTTGGCAAAGGATGGAATGATTTTCACCAATGTTTTTTGTGGAAATTCAATTTGTGGCCCAAGCCGGGCAACCATTCTTACAGGTAAACACAGCCATTTGAATGGAATGTTGAACAATGATACTACATTTAACGGCACACAACAAACTTTTCCTAAGCTCTTGCAATCGGGAGGTTATGAAACCGCCTGGATTGGGAAATGGCATCTTTTTTCAGAACCGACTGGATTTAATCATTGGCAGATTCTTGATAATCCTAGTCAGCAGGGTACTTATTATAATCCTGTTATAGGTTCACCCGATGGGCAGAAAAAAATTACCGGACACACTGCTACTATTGTTACCGATATGGCAATTGACTGGTTGAAACAGAAAAGGGATGAAACAAAACCCTTTTTTTTGGCCTATTCTCATAAAACTCCGCATCGGGAATGGGTTCCCGGACCTGATGAATATAACTTGTATAAGGATGAAAAATTACCACTTCCAACCAATTTTTATGACGATTACGCTACACGGAGTTCAGCTCTGAATGCCCAGGAAATGGAAGTTGCCAGGCACATGAATGAACAAGATTTAAAACTTATTCCTCCGGGATATCTAAACGAAGAGCAACTTGATTTATTTCTAAAAGCTTATGGCCCCGAAAATGAAACCTTTAAGTCGGCAGATCTTTCAGGAAATGAACTGGCAGAATGGAAATATCAAAGGTATGTAAAAGATTATCTTCGTTCAGTGACTTCTATGGATAAAGAAATAGGCCGGATGCTCGATTATCTTGAAGAGTCGGGTCTGGCAAAAAATACCATTGTTATATATAGTTCCGACCAGGGTTTCTACCTGGGTGACCATGGGTGGTACGACAAACGATGGATGTATGAGGAATCATTACGAATGCCACTCATTATAAGATGGCCTGACACACATCACGATATCTCCCGAAACGATCAAATTGTTCAGAATACCGACTATGCAGCAACTTTTCTTGATATGGCAGGAATCAAAGTTCCGAAAGATATCCAGGGAAGAAGCCTGGTTCCCTTACTAAAAGGAGAAAAACCTGATAACTGGAGGGATGTAGCCTATTACCATTATTACGCCTATCCTGATTGGCATATGGTTCAACCGCATTATGGCATCCGTAGTGATCGTTATAAACTTATTCATTTTTATACAACCGATGAATGGGAGCTTTTTGATCTACAATCAGACCCTAACGAAATGCAGAACGAATACTTAAACCCTGATTACAGAGATATTGTTAAATCAATGCAAAAAAGGCTGGAAGAGGAACGGATTGCATTGGGAGATACCTTAAATTTGAAGGCCACATCAAACTATCGTAGATAAAAAATTTAAAATTGAAGAATATGAATCAGTATCTTATCAAATCCTTTGCACTCTTTACTGCAGGTATAGGCGTTTTTAGTTGCAATTTGAAAGAAGAAGAAGCCGAGCATCCAAATATCCTGTTTATTATGAGTGATGATCATGCCTATCAAGCCATCAGTGCATACGGGCATGGGTTGAATGAAACTCCGAATATCGACCGAATTGCAAATGAAGGAGCCATATTCTCCAGAGCTACTGTAACTAATTCCATATGTGCCCCAAGCCGCGCAGTTCTTTTAACTGGCAAACACAGTTTTATAAATGGAAAAGTAGATAATGTTCAGCCTTTTAACTGGGAACAGAATAATTTCCCAAAACTTCTGCAGGCAAATGGATATCAAACGGCTATGGTAGGAAAGATTCATCTTGATGGAAGCCCGACGGGATTTGATTACTCAATGGTATTACCCGGACAAGGACATTACTATAATCCTGATTTTATTATCAATGGCGAAGAACGGATTCGAATAGAAGGATATACTACGGAAATTATTACCGACGCTACCCTTGACTGGTTAAAAAACAAACGTAATCCGGATAAACCTTTTTGTTTGCTTTACCATCAAAAAGCACCCCATAGAAATTGGCAACCTGCACCAAAATATCTGACTTTATATGATCATGATAATTTTGCTCCTCCAGTTAATTACTTCGATGATTATGAAGGACGAGGATCAGCAGCAAAGGAGCAGGAAATGGAAATTGCGGAGCATATGATGTGGGGGCATGATTTTAAACTAATCGTTGATCCCAATGGCGACACAACTAATTTCATCAATGATATCAGAAGAATGACTCCGGAACAACGTGAACAATGGATGGCAGCATACGAACCTAAAAACCAGCAATTGCTTCAGAATATGCTCCAGGGAGAAGATTTGGCTCTTTGGAAATTTAACCGGTACATCAAAGATTATCTACGTACAATAAAATCAATCGATGATGGTGTGGGTCAGGTACTCGATTATCTTGATGAAGCCGGACTGGCAGGAAATACCATTGTGGTGTACACATCCGATCAGGGATTCTATCTTGGCGAACATGGCTGGTTCGATAAAAGGTTCATGTATGAAGAATCGTTTCGGACACCCTTGCTGGTTCGGTATCCAAGGGAAATTAGTGCAGGAACGGTTATCGACAAGCTGGTACAAAATCTTGATTTTGCACCAACATTGCTTGATTATGCAGGAGTCAACATACCAGAAGATATGCAAGGTGAATCGTTCAGGGAATTGGTAGCCGATGAAACAGCCGAATGGAGAGATGCAGTTTACTATACCTATTATGAATATCCTTCAGTACATATGGTCAAACGTCATTATGGAGTGGCTACAGAACGCTACAAACTGATTCATTTTTACTACGACATTGATGAATGGGAATTATATGACCTGGATGTAGATCCTCGTGAAATGACAAATGTGTACGACGATCCGGAATATGCCAATATCAGAAAAATGCTCCATGAGAAACTTGAAGAACTGCAAGAATATTATGGCGACAGTGATGAACTGAACCAAAAGTACCTCAAGGCTTATCTCGAACATCGTGAACGGAGAAGATAGATTATTAAATGAAGAAGAAATCATATCAAAATAAAGCTAATAGCAAGAGAAAAGAAAAATTTGATTGTTTAATAAAGAATTCAATAACCAGCTGTTTTAAAAGCAAAACGATCGGAAATGAAGAAGTTTGTAGTTCTTTATATAAAAACTTCGAGGAGTTCTCTTTGCATTTTTCATCATACAAGGTTATCCCTATGATGAGCTTTTTATTAACCGAAAAACAACAATCGGATAGGTATAAAAAAAATGGCCATAATCCTATATACTCTTCCTGTCAAAATCATTTGCAATCATATGTTGCATTATTCTTTTTTACTTTAATAGCTACAGTATTACAAGCACAAAAACCAAATATTCTTTTGATTGTATCCGATGATTTAAATACACGTATCGGGCCATACATGAATATTGATAAACATACCCCCCACCTTGACAAGCTTGCTATGGAGGGGGTACAGTTTACACATGCCTATAGCCAATACCCCCTATGTGGCCCTTCGCGTGCATCACTTATGAGCGGCCTTTACCCGGAAACCAATAAAGTACTTACCAACATAGACCAACCGGGTAGTTATAGAAAAGAAAACCCGTACTTAGCCCATCATCCATCACTGGCAGGCTTTTTTAGAGAAAAGGGTTACTTCACAGCGAGAGTATCCAAAATCTTCCATATGGGAATTCCTGGAGATATTGAAAATGGAGGTCCCGGTGGTGACGATCCCGAATCCTGGGATTATGCTTACAACATACTGGCATCAGAAACACTTGGTCCTGGAGAATTGGAGCTGCTTTCACCAAAAAACCACCATTACGGTTCTAATTTTGCCCGAATGATAATTCCCAACGAACTGGAAGGCACTCAGGCCGATTATATGGCGGCAAGTCAGGCCATTGCCATTCTTGAAAACAGGGCAGGTAAGGTAGCTGAGCGCGGAACAAACAAACAACGAATGAAAAAGGATGCCCCTTTTTTTCTTGCAGTAGGATTTATCAGACCGCATGTTCCCCTCATTGCTCCCGAGAATTGTTTTGTTCCTTATCCTGAAAATGAAGTGGTATTACCTCCGGTAAAAATTGGGGAAAATGTCCCTGAACAAGCTTTACGCAGGCGAAATTATAAAATCTGGGGAATGAGCGAGCTTCAGCAACGCCGTACGATCAGTAGTTATATGGCAAGTGTCAGGTTTATGGACCAGCAGGTGGGTCGTTTGCTTGATGCACTTAACCGACTTAAAATCAGAAATGAAACCATTGTTATTTTTTTATCAGACCATGGCTATAACCTGGGAGAACACGACTGTTGGTCAAAGGTGAGCTTGTGGGAAGGTAGTGTAAGAGTGCCATTTATTATTTCTGTGCCTGGTTATGAAAACAATTACAATAGCACCTGTGAAACCATAACAGAATTAATAGACCTTTATCCTACCCTTACGGAATTATGTGGATTTTCCGATCAACAACCTGCTATTTTGCAAGGGAAAAGTCTGGCCGGTTATCTGTCAGGAGAAAAAAAAGAGGATAGAAATGCCAATGCATACACAGTTTCATACCTGGGGAAAGATGCAACCCTCCGCACCAATCGTTGGAGATATACCCGCTGGGGAGAAGAAACAGGCGAGACAAATGAAGAATTGTATGATCATCATTCCGATCCGGAAGAGTACATAAATCTGGCAGATGTTCCGGATTATATGAATGTTTTACTAGAAATGCGGCAAAAATTTGAAGCTGCCAGAAAAAAAGCAAGGTCAACATTAAATAATTAAAGTATTATCAAAAATAATTATCATGAACTTATTTCCAACCAAAACATTTCTTGGTGCATTAACTTTACTCACGGCAGCTGCATGCAGCAATCAGGAGAATGAAACCCAGGAGCAACCTAATTTTATTATTTTTATTGCTGATGATGCTGCATGGAATGATTGCGGACCATACGGTAATCAGCAGATAAAAACGCCAAATATCAATAAATTGGGAGAAGAGGGAGTTGTTTTTAATAATGCCTTTTTAACCACCAGTTCTTGTAGCCCCAGCAGATGTTCCATTCTTACCGGACGCTATCCGCACAGTACCGGCGCTCAGGAACTGCATATGCCTCTTCCTGCTGATCAGCTTTTATTTGCCGGTGAGCTGCAAAAAGCAGGATATTATACTGCTGTGGCAGGAAAGTACCACATTGGACCTAAACGGGAAGAATTTGATACTATTTATGGAGGTACTCCAAGTGGTTGTGAATATTGGGTGGAAGCACTGCAAAACCGGCCAAAAGATAAACCGTTCTTTTTATGGTTGGCATCATACGACCCCCACCGGAAATATTTTCCCAATACCATTCCTGAGCCCCATCGCCCGGAAGATGTAATCGTTCCACCCTATTTACCCGATAATGATTCCACACGCAAAGATCTGGCGCTTTACTATGATGAAATCTCGCGAATGGATGGCTATATAGGAGAAGTAATGGCTGAATTAAAAGATCAGGGTTTAGATGAAAATACACTTGTGATTTATATGACTGATAACGGCCGGCCCTTCCCTAGAGCGAAAACCAGATTGTATGACAGTGGCATTAAGACACCTTTAATTATACGTTGGCCGGCAAAATTACATAAAGGTTCTGCCGATGCTCTGATAAGTTCAATAGATATTGCTC
>JBEPWX010000149.1:0-7238 GCA_041642235.1 Mariniphaga sp. | reverse complement strand
TGCAGAAGCAGAAATAAAACCTTTCTATTTGGAAATTGAACCAGGAATAGTTAAAATGGGTTCAAAGAATTTTTTCAATGCCGATGTGTTGGTAATTTCCCTGCCACCTGGACGCGACAAATCTGCTGAATCTGTATTTCCCGGGCAAATTACAGAGATCATAAAGCATGTCAGGCAATATAGAATTCGAAAGGTACTCTTTATTTCTTCGACATCGGTTTATGAAGCAACCAACAGTGAGGCATATGAAGGAGTAGAAGGAAATCCGGAAAAACCCTCGGGACGGGCATTGTTAGTAGCTGAAAAGTTGTTGTTTAATGAAACCAGCTTTCAAACAACTGTAGTACGTTTTGGTGGATTGATAGGCCCCGGACGAAACCCTGCTCGGTTTTTTGCAGGCAAAAAAAACATACCAGGGAAGGTTCCGGTAAACCTCATACATAGTACCGATTGTATCGCTATTATTATGAAAATTATTGAAAAAGATATCTGGGGCGAAGTTTTTAATGCCTGCAGTCCGGAACATCCTACAAGGGAAGAATTTTATCTGACTGCTTGTGCCATCAGCAGGTTACCAGCTCCGCAATTTACTGACGAATCAGAAAATTTTAAAATCATCAAGAGCGACAAGCTGATTAAGAAACTGAATTACAAATTTCAATATGCCAGTCCAATGGACTACCTTTCTGAAGATTTCGACTAGATAAAACATTCCGGAACCAACAACTTCAATATTCTGCTTGATCATTACTTTTTGTTAATGAGATCCAATCTCTTAGCAACTTTTTTAAACAGCATTTGCTTTTTTATATTTTTGTGTTTTATTTATTGAAAAAAAGAATTCGATGAAATACACGGGACTTTTTATTGTTTTATTTTTCATTTTATTCGGACAGCTACAGGCCAAAGAGGGCATGTGGATTCCTCTATTACTCGAAAAATACAACCTTGCTGAGATGCAGAGTATGGGTTTTGAACTCACAGCACAGGATATATACGATATCAACAATGCAAGTATGAAAGATGCTGTGGTTGTTTTTGGAGGTGGCTGCACCGGGGAAATGATTTCTGATGAAGGTTTGTTAATCACCAACCATCATTGCGGGTTCAGGCAGATCCAGTCACACAGTTCCATCGAAAATGATTACCTGACCAACGGATTTTGGGCTATGAACAATGATGAAGAGCTGCCCAATCCTGGGTTAACTGTCCGTTTTCTGGAGTATATGGAAGATGTTTCCGATGAAGTGCTGGAGGGGACTGAGGTTTTAGAAACTGAGGAAAGAGAAAGAAAAATAAAAGATAACACCAGGAATATTGAACAGAAGGCATCTGAAAGAGGAAAATATTTTACACAGGTAAAGCCTCTTTTTTATGGCAATCAGTATTTTTTATATGTATATAAAGTATACCGCGACGTACGGTTAGTCGGAGCACCTCCTTCAGCAATCGGAAAATTTGGTGGCGACACTGATAACTGGATGTGGCCACGTCATACCGGCGACTTTGCCCTATTTCGGGTTTATGCCGGAAAAAACAATGAACCGGCTGCCTATTCGCCAGATAATGTGCCTTATAAACCTAAGAAATTTTTTCCAATTTCGCTTGAAGGAATAAAACCTGGAGATTTCACGATGGTTTTTGGAAATCCGGGAAGCACTATGCAATATATTCCTTCCCATGAAGTGGATATTATAATGAACCAGCGCAACCCCGACCGTGTGGCTATTCGGGAAAAAAAGCTCAATATAATTGGCGCTGACATGGAGTCAAACCCTCTGGTAAGAATACAATATGCGGCCAAACATGCAACCATCAGCAACGCCTGGAAAAAATGGCAGGGCGAGATCCTTGGCTTGCAGCGTTTAAAAGCAGTGGAGAAAAAAAGAGCGTTTGAAGAGGAATTTAAAAACTGTGCAGTAGCTAATGGAACCTGGCAAATTGAATACAAGCCGGTTTTTGAAAATTTTGATTCACTCTACATTGTTTACCAGGATATTATTAAAGCATCGGATTATTATTCGGAAATTGTTTTAAGAGGAGTGGAACTTTTTGAACTGGCATCCCGGGTCAACTACATTATTAGAAATATTGAAAACAAACAATCCAAAATTGCAGAGGCACAAATTCTGGCAGCTGAAAAGTGGATGACTTCATTTTTTAAAGATTTCAATCAGCCTACCGATGAAAAACTATTTGGAGTTTTATTGCCAATGCTGAATAATGATTTGGAGCCTGCTCATCTGCCTGAGTATCTCCCGGAATTGCTAAGCAAACACGATAAAGAGGATTTGATTCGAAAAGTCTACCGCAAATCGGTATTGACAGATATTAAGAAATTGAAAGGTCTTTTGATGAAGGGGAACCACCGGGAGTTATTAAAACTGAGAAATGATCCTGTGATTAAATTGTATAACCAGCTTAACTTTCATTACCAAACAAATATAAAGCCTGTACTCGACCAAGTGAACAGCCGGATCGATCAAAACATGAAAATTTATATGGCCGGTATAATGCAGATGAAAGAGGGCGTACCGCTTTATCCCGATGCAAACCTTACACTAAGGGTGGCATATGGTAAGGTAGAAGGATACCAGCCCGCAGATGGCGTAAAATATATACATTATACCACCCTCGAAGGTATTATGGAAAAGGATAACCCTGAAATATACGACTACAATGTTCCTCAGCAACTTCGTGATCTTTATGAGGCAGAAGATTTTGGCGAGTATGAAACTGAAGAAGGATACCTGCCGGTTTGTTTTTTGTCATCAAACCATACAACAGGTGGCAATTCAGGAAGCCCTGTTGTCAATGCCAAAGGTCACCTGATCGGGGTGAATTTTGACAGGGTGTGGGAAAGCACCATGAGCGACATCATGTACGATCCCAATATGAGCAGAAACATTGCCATCGACATCCGTTATGCGCTGTTCATCATCGATAAGTTTGCAGGTGCCGGTTACTTGCTTGAAGAGATGAAGCTTGTGGGGGTAGAAACAGAAGTAGTCAACGATTATCAGTAACAGCAGACGAAGACATTAACCCTTACACCTGGCTAATGGTTTGTCATAAAGTATTAGCCCGGGTTGTAATTGCCTTCTGCTGAATCAGACCCGCCACCGGGTAACCATAACACTATGGTAATTCTATTTTACTTCCCAAACTGAGCTGCCAGAGTTAAGCAAGATCACTGCAGCGCATCATTTCATCAATCCAGCCATTCATTATAGCCGGATTTAAAATTCTGCTGTCATAGTTGTGCTATGCATAGCCAGATCAAGAGGCCATTCAACGCCTATCTAAATTTGAATTTTATTCATATTATCTTCGATGTTTATTCGTATTAAATTCGCGATTTTACGAATTTAATACGAATAAACATCGAATAAACCCCGAAGATAATTCGTTTTATTATATTCGGAGGTATCCAGATAGGGAGCAGCTTTCATTTTCAACAGGAATAGTACCTGAAGGGTTTAATGCAGAAGTGATTGCCAAAAGGGCCTTCGAAGATTTTAAGATTCGCAGTCAGTAACAAAATAGCAGCCTTACAAATATTAAGATATGAGTTACCTCCCGTTTGGTTCGGTTCCTATGGAGCCGGTTGAAATATTGAGGCGGCACTGCTACCAATATTTAACTCGTTTGGAGTTAATTGCAGGAAGCTATTCTTCGGAACTAAAGGTGCCACCGCCTGCTTGTTGCCGCTGTTTACATTTCTTCCTCTGCCTTCGTCTTTGCCTGTGTCTTCTTTAATACTCCCTGAGGCCTCTCTCGATGTACTCCATTTGCCAGATGCGAAACAGAAAATCGTCTGCAGGAATCTCATTGGGTTCATTTTGCAGAAGCTCATCCACCTTTTTTTTCATTTCAGAATCAAGCTGTTGTAGTGGCATTGCCGTTTCTGCTTTTACAAAACAGGTTTTATGAGGCAGTTCAAGTTTTATGCAACCGTTGCCTGATGTTTCCTTTTCAGAAATCACCAGGGCATTATAACCAATGCCATTTCCATTATAATCCCTTATAAATCCTTTTTCGGTAATTAGCTGTCCGGGAGTGGCAAGTGCGTTTGCAAGTATTTTGCGAAATCTGGCGGGTTGATAGCGGTTCTTGAAGAAAAACGAACAGTAATTAATTCCCAGCTCAAGGTTTTTGTCACGGGCATAATTCAGGATATCGAGGGCAGCCAGTTCAGAACCTAAAACCACTGGCTGTTCGGCCGGGATAAAGGTATAGTTTTTCTTAAGCAACCCTGGGGCGTTGTGTTTTGTAAGCCGCAGCTGGTGCAGGTTCAGATTTGTTACTCCGGCTGCACCCATTTCGGGAAGCAGTTGTTTTAATTTTTCCTTTTTCTCAGGAACGGCCGGAATTTCAATTGTGATATTGGGAATAATACCTTTTGCCATTTTCACCTTGTCGAGACGGTAACCTGTGGCGCCAATGTCGAAGCGTATTTCGTTGAGACCGGCTTCAGCCAGCAGCCGGAACTTCTCTTCAGAAGCCAGTATCCCGTTAGTGTATATCCAGATGTATAAATCAGGGGCGCACAAAGTACGTACAGTTTTTAAGTAATGCAGCGTCCGCTCAAAAAACAGCAACGGTTCTCCTCCGCTGAAGCTGACACCTTTAAAACCGAAGTGGTTGATGTAATCAGCGTAACTTTCAGCCGTGTCAAACGTAAGGCTTTGGGAAGCTGGAGTTTCATCCTGTAACTGCGGCGAAGGGCAGTAAAAACAACTTGCGTTGCATTTATTTGTAATGAAAAGGCAACTCCAGAGGCCTTTCCCACATAATTTACATCCTTCAGAAACCTGGTGATGGTAGGGTTTAGTATTTTTAAACAGCCATTTTTGACCTGGATTGACAGTCAGCCGATCTCTTTTTTTCTGAGCATCATCTGCCTGATAGTTACTGAGCCAGTGTATACCGGAGAACTCCGAAAACTGAACCCGGTTTTTATTTACCAGGTTATTTAAATACTTATGATAAGGTTCCATATATGCTTTAATGAATAGAAAAACAAAGTTAAAATTGCATGTTCTGCAGGGGTGGGAACCATTTATAATTCTGAAGAGATGTATAGAGATAAGAGTAATGATTTAGCGCCTGAATGGTACCGGTAAGTATTCATAAAAGAAAATTTTATTGTTTAGCTATATATCATACCGTAACGAACTGGGCAATGTTGCGGTTAATTTCAATCCGGTTGAATAGCGACTTTATGATACGATTGTATAATTCATCCTTTAATACCGCATCTTCAATTCCCTCGTCAATATTCGGATTATCATTCACTTCAATGACGTACACATCGCTATTAATCATTTTCAGGTCGACACCATATAATCCATCGCCAATAAGAGAGGCTGCTTTAACGGCTGTTTTTACCACAACATCCGGCACATTTTCCAGGGCAATAGTTTCCGATTCACCAAAATTCTCTTTGTTTTGGCTGTTCCAGTCGTAAATCTGCCAATGATCTTTTGCCATAAAATACTTACAGGCATAAAGCGGAGCCTGGTCAAGCACACCAATGCGCCAGTCAAATTCGGAAGGCATAAATTCCTGAACAATTACCAGATCCGATAAGCGAAAGAGTTTTTTAAGAGAAGTATCTAACTCTTCCTGGTTATGAACCTTTTCCACACCCAGTGAAAAAGCACTGTCGGGTTGCTTCAGAACCAGGGGAAAATTTAGGTTTAATGGTTTCGAATCGCTGTAATTCGATTTTGAAAGTACCACGGTGACAGGGGTTTTTATTTTGTTCTGCTTCATACGTTCATTCTGGAATATCTTATTAGAGCAGCGTAAAATTGACCAGGGGTCATCAATTACTACCAAACCTTCTGCATATGCCGTTCTGGAAAAATGATAGGTATGGTTGTTGACACTGGTTGTTTCCCTGATAAACAATGCATCGAATTCAGTAAGCTGGCTGAAATCCTCCTTTGTGATAAACTCTACATAAAAGCCGTACTTTTCGGCGGCTTTCTTAAAGTTTTGAAGTGCATCGGGGCAGGAGGGAGGATTTTTTTCATTTGGGTTCACCAGTATTGCCAAATCATATTTGTAATTCTTAAACCGTGGGCGACTGAATCGTTTTTTCGAAAAATAATCTTTGGCGAATTCCTGTACTTTTTCCAGGTGGTCGGGATTTACTTTCTTAAGGCTCAGCGGGGTCACTTTCTGAATCATCCACTTTTCAGTTGTTTTCACAAAATCGATCTGGAGCAATGGTGCTTCAAACAGGTGATACAGTTTTTGGGCCAGCTGCCTGAACCGCGGGTTTACCGACTGGCTGAAATAAACATAAATGCTTATTTTGTTGCCTTCAACGGTCTTAAAGGTCTTTTGAATATCTTCATCGATGTAACCTGAAAGCGAGCGTATGAGCGATTGGCTGCTGAAGTCGCGCAGCGTGGTTACGTTTGGTATTACCCGGTGGTCTCGAGCCGACGCCAGCAACGATACATAATACCCCATTTTTTGATACTGGTAGGAGTTGCTGAGATTGAAGATGCGTACATTCTTCAACGATTGAAATTCGGCCCCTGTGATGTAATTCCGTGAAGAAACAACTTTTACACCTTCAATCTGAAGGTTCCAGTTCTTAGGATTTCGAACGATTATGATATTCGATATGTTTTGTTTCTCAAGAGTTTCATCGAGATGCAGAACCATGCGGTAGCCGTGTTCATCTTTGGTGTAATATTCCGGAAGTTCGTCGGTAATCGTAAAGCCTGCCTGTTTGTAAAACTGAATCAATTTAGGATCTGATTGGCGAACTTCGAGAGAAATGCGGACTGCTTTTTTAGAACGGGCAAGAACCATTATGTATTCCAGCAGTTGTTTTCCTATTCCCTTGCCCTGCATCCCGGCCAGAACTGCGATTGAAAAAATCCGGAGGGTCTTTGAATAAAGATACAGCGTTGCCGAGCCAACAGGTTTTTTCTCTTTTCCTTCGTGAATTTCAGCAATTATTACCTGCTGAAAAGGACTGGTCATGCTGTATCGTATGGCCCTGCGTGTGCTTTGCTGATATATTGGGAAGCATTGATTTTCCAGAAATTCTAAAAAATCAAGGTCTTTAGGGGTTGTTTTTCGTATGTATGTCTTCACTTGTAACGTAGCTGTATTATTTAATTTTAAACGAACCAAAAATATGCTTTTTTTGATTTCATAATACAGTACTAAAAAAAAAGATTGACAGTTTACACAAACACATTAATGTTCAT
>JBEPWX010000148.1:0-7292 GCA_041642235.1 Mariniphaga sp. | reverse complement strand
AGTTCACACAAATATCTTACCATACGGGGAGGAGGATTAATATTTCCGGCAACTGTTCTGATTTGGTTCATGATGTTTTGATTTAACATGCCCTGGATTGTTTTGGCATTAATAATTTTGGCACTGATAAGTTTCCTTGATGATATTATTACCTTAACACCCAAAATCAGAATATTAATTCATTTTTTTTCAGTAACAATCTTGTTTTGGCAACTTCAGTTATTTGAATTTCCGTGGTACATCATTTTTCTTGCATATCTTTTAACAATAGGATGGATTAATGCATTTAATTTTATGGATGGTATTAATGGAATTACAGCCATATATAGTTTTGTGGCCTTAGTTTCATTCTTTTGGCTGAATCAATCTTTACAAATTTTTTCAGAATCACTGCTGGTCTTATCAATTCTCTCAGTACTGGTTTTTGCATTTTTTAATTTTCGACGGTATGCTTTAACTTTCGCCGGTGACATAGGTAGTGTAAGTATGGCATTTCTTCTGGCGTGGTTTATGGCATCGCTAATTATCGAAACCGGACGGCTGGAATATATTCTGCTTTTTGCAGTATATGGTATAGATACAGTATTTACAATAATTTCACGTATTTTAAAACGGGAAAATATTTTTGAAGCACATCGATCTCATCTGTATCAATATCTGGCGAATGAATTAAATTGGCCACATGTGGTAGTTTCATTGATTTATGGAACTATTCAAGTTTGTATAAACTTAATTACTATCTGGTTAATATACTCCAACAAAATGAATTGGACTATTTTTGGACTGATTCTTCTAATACTGATTTTTATTTATCTGATTCTAAGAAATAGAATTTCGAAAAAGGTTCAAACTAAAAGGAGTTGAACTCATCTAGTTTATTCAAAACTGGTCTTCATTCAGATAAACAATATGATTGTTCTCCGTGTTTTCTTTATAAACCTTAAAATTTACACCATGCTTCATTTAAAGCGTTATTTTTCAAAATATTATCTGCCAAGATGGCTTGTACTGCTTTTTGATTTGGCAGTACCATTTTTCTCTTGGTTTTTAGCTTTTTTGCTTCGATCCAATTTTGATCTATCTGCTGTTGAAGCATCGATTAATCCTTTGCATTTAACATTAATTTTTCCTGTTTTTGTTTTATGCTACTGGAAATTTAAATCCTATTCAGGAGTTTTACGTCATAGCAATATTAAAGACATATTTCGAATTATTTCCGCAGTTTTAAGTGCAGGAATTATTCTTACAGGTATTTCACTTACAGCAAGCTTTTTAAATGCTCCCGATTTTTTGATTATGCCAGTTTCAGTGATAATTATTTTTGTCATGCTGGTAATTACTGTATTAATATTTTCAAGACTCTTTGCCAAATTACTCTTTCAGCATTGGCTAAAAGATAATAAAAAGTCAAAAAAAATAATGATTTACGGAGCAGGTCGATTAGGGCAAATTACCTTAAATGCTTTATTAATGGATACTACCGAAAACATTAAAGTTGTAGGATTTATTGATGATAATGACTCACTTCAGGATAAATACTTATCTGGTATTCCTATTCTTTCCGTTAAAAGGGCATTTGGTAAATTTGCACATGATAATAAAGTATCGGAAATCATATTTGCTATTGATAATTCAAAAATAACCAATCGAAGAAAAAGAGAAATCACTGACTTGTGCATTGAACGACAGATCATGGTAAAAGAAATACCATCAGTAAAAACCTGGATAAATGGAGAACTTCATGTAAAATCCATCCGACCAATAAAAATTGAAGATTTGCTGGGAAGAAATTCCATTCAGCTTGACAGGAATAAAATTCAGCAAGGATTAAAAAATTCTGTTGTCCTTGTAACAGGTGCTGCTGGTTCAATAGGCTCTGAAATAGTTCGGCAGTTAATTGAATTCAATGTTAAAAAAGTTATCTTACTCGATAAAGCAGAATCGGATTTATATAATCTGCAAAATGAGATACTTTCAAAAAATGTTCAAACCAATATGAAAGTAATTATTGGTGATGTAACTAATGCTGTCAGAGTCCGAAAAATCTTTATGGAATATTCTCCTACAATCGTATTTAATGCTGCTGCCTATAAACATGTGCCATTAATGGAAGATTTTCCTAATGAAGCACTTCGGGTAAATGTAGGAGGCACAAAAATCCTGGCTGATCTTTCTATCGAATTTGGTGTTGAGAAATTCGTTTTTATATCAACCGATAAAGCAGTAAACCCTACTAATGTAATGGGTACAACAAAACGTATCAGTGAAATGTACATTCAATCTTTGGTACAATCAAAAAAGATTTCTACCCAATTTATTATCACTCGCTTTGGAAATGTTCTGGGATCAAATGGCTCTGTTGTGCCATTATTTAAAAAACAGATAGAAAAGGGAGGACCTATAACAATCACTCATAAAGATATTACCCGCTATTTTATGACAATTCCCGAAGCATGCCAACTGGTTCTCGAAGCTGGATTCATAGGGAAGGGTGGCGAAATTTTTGTATTTGATATGGGTGAACCAGTTAAGATCTATGATCTTGCAAAAAAAATGATTTCACTGTCCGGATTTGTGCCTGATAAAGATATTGAAATAAAAATTGTGGGATTAAGGCCAGGAGAAAAACTCTATGAAGAATTGCTCGGAGCTAAAGAAGAACTACAACCGACCTACAACGATAAAATCATGATTGGTAAAATTAAAAAACATGACCTAAGCATTGTTAATGAAATAACCGATCTACTTATAAATGTAGATGAACTCAGTCGTGATGAACTAGTGGAACATATGAAGCGTATTGTTCCTGAATTTATCTCCTCTAATTCACACTACGGAAATGGAGAAACAAAACATCTTCCTCAGAATTCTCCATCATTCCTGCATACTCCTGGTGCGTTAAAAAATAATAGTAAAAAAATTAGTAAAAATTAAATCCTTCTAATTATTTAAAAAAAAGATCCAGTAGATTCTACTGGATCTTTTTTTATTCTTTTATTCAATTACAAACTTTTCTACTTTCTGATATTGATTATTTATTGATCGCAGGAAATACATTCCAGGATTCAATTGTTGGAAATCAATTCTGTTTAATGAAGATCCAACTTCCTGTGAAAAAACTATCCTGCCACTTCCATCAACAATTTCTAATCTTGTATTGGGTTCGGGTTGAACCTGATATTCAACATTTATATATGTTTGAGCAGGATTAGGATATAGTTTGAAATCATTTGTACTCCCCTGATTAATTAGTGGATCATTCAGAATAATCGATTCATTGCTGTTATCAAAACTTTTGCCTTTTACAATTAACTTTGTAACCACCACGCTATCACATCCTGAAGCGGATTCCAATACCCTCTCATAATGACCTTCTTCCGTCCATCCGTTGTAATCTTCATTAGCCCATATTTTAATGGTTTCAGTAACATATTTTGTTGCTTCAACATTCAAATGAGTTGTCATTAAGACAACAGAACCAGTTTCCGATTTAATCTCCCATTCATATACACCGGATTCTGTCCAACCATTATAATCTTCCCCCTCACATATACTAACATACTCTGTTTCTGCCATAACTTCTATCTCTTGTGAAGGCATAACCGTTAGTATAGTAGTAATTATGCTATCACATCCAGCAGAAGAAACTAACGTTCTTGTATATTCACCTGAATCACTCCATCCCAGATAGTTATCTCCTTCATCAATAGTGACTTCTTCAGTAGCATTAACAACAGGGTTAACTGTTAGGATTGTTGTAATTATTTCTTCTGATTGTAACGTTTCTTCCTGTACCTCGCTAAAACTTATATCATCAAGATAAAGTGATTCTCCTACCGGGAAAGTCTTGCCCAAATAAAACCGGAAAGAACCATCTGTTGCTGTTTCAGTTGCAGTAAATTTCAGCTTGAACTGTGTCCATTCAGTTGTTACAGCAGGATTGATGGATGAGAATGAACCATAGTGAGTATAGGGTGAGGTACGTTTCATAACCACTAAATGCTGTATATCAAACGGAACTGAAGCTTTTGCATAAAAGGTAAGTTCATATTCTTTGCCAGCTTCAACAGTTATATTGCTCTTTGAAGTTAACTGAAGTTTAGATATTAACGTACCATTCGCAATGCAATTTATTTGCATGCTGGCAGAACTTGAAATATAATCTGAAGTGCTTTCTGTTATCTCAAGACGATATCCAGTGTCACCCCAGGAACTCCAACCTGTTGCCCCATCGCTGAAATCAGAATTCCCAATCTGATTTGATCCTTCTGTCGTTATCTTTTCTTCATTAGTTAATATCCGTTCGTAGGTTCCACTTTCTGTCCAACCATTGTATTCTTCTCCCTCACATATGGATACATATTCCGTTCCTGGTTTTTCTTCAATTATTTGTGAAGGTATAACTGTAAGTATAGTCGTGATTATACTATCACACCCAGCGGAAGAAACTAACGTTCTTGTATATTCGCCAGCATCAGTCCATCCCAGATAGTTATCTCCTTCATCAATAGTGACTTCTTCAGTAGCATTAACTACAGGATTAACTGTTAGAATTGTTGTAATTTTTGCTTCTGATTGTAACGTTTCTTCCTGTACCTCGCTAAAACTTATATCATCAAGATAAAGTGATTCTCCTACCGGGAAAGTCTTGCCCAAATAAAACCGGAAAGAACCATCTGTTGCTGTTTCAGTTGCAGTAAATTTCAGCTTGAACTGTGTCCATTCAGTTGTTACAGCAGGTTTGATGGCAGAGAATGAACCATAATGAGTATAGGGTGAGGTACGTTTCATAACCACTAAATGCTGTATCTCAAACGGAACTGAAGCTTTTGCATAAAAAGTAAGTTCATATTCCTTGCCAGCTTCTACAGTTATGTTACTCTTAGAAGTTAACTGAAGTTTAGAAATTAACGTACTATTGGCAACACAATTTATTTGCATGCTGGCAGAACTTGAAATATAATCTGAAGTGTTTTCTGTTATCTCCAGACTATAACCAGTATCACCCCAGGAACTCCATCCTGTTGCCCCATCGCTGAAATCAGAATTCCCAATCTGGTTTATTCCTTGAGTCTCTATATTTTCTTCATCAGATATTGTACGTTCGTAAGTCCCACTTTCTGCCCATCCCAGATAATTTTCGCCTTCACAAATGGTAACATATTCAGTTGAATCGGGTGTAACGGTTTTTTCGTCCTCTTCGGGTGTAACGGTTTTTTCGTCCTCTATAGATATAGTCACCGTGCCATTTGCAGAAGCAGAAATATTTCCCTCAGCATCTTTAGCCCAGGCATACAAAGTTTTTACACCTTCACTCGAAAAAGCAAATTCAGCTGGCGCTGACGTTACCCAATCCTGATCTCCGGCCAAAGGAGCCGTAGAAGTTTCACCCAGTTTCCACCCTGTAACAGCAACATTGTCCGAAGCTGTCACATTAACAGGCACTATAAGTGATTCTGAAGTTGAAGGAATGGAGAATGAAGAAATAACAGGCGCAGTTACATCAGCTATTTGTTCAATTTCACCTGCTTTAATCTTAATGGTAATAACAGCATTTGCTGAAAGTGGTTTGTCAGAATTGTCTTTAACTTCTACAATCATTTCAACTGAGAGGCTGGTAGAAGATGTTATTTCTGATTTCGTGTAAATTTCACCTGTTGTTGAATTCAATCCAAATAATCCCCCTTCATTTCCGCTTGTAATTGAATAAGTAAGTTCCTGCCCTGCGTCAGGATCACTGGCATCAACTTTCCCAATAAAATCATTCACCTTTTTTGGAGCAAAAAATTCAAAATATTGATCATGGACAACCGGGCTCTTATTTTCATTAACTGATGTTTCCGAATTGGTTCCAATAAGAATTCTTGATGTAAATGGCTTCAAAGTGAATGAACCTGTAACCTTGTTGCCTTCAATATCTAAATAAACTTTGCTGCCAAGATTAATTGTTTTATCACTTTTTGTATCGTTATAAAATAATTGCTCCTTTTCACCTGATTTTAGTGGAGTTACATTTGCCATGGAATTTTTATCTTGTCCGGTAGATGATTTCCATTCACTAAAACTGTAATATGGGGACCCCACCTTAAATATTCCATCCGAAGCATAAGGATTTATGTATTTATTATTGTCAAAAGCAGCATTGCCCGATTGCAGATTCACCATTACCTGCCTCTTTAAATAATCATCCTTATCACTTGCACAAACCATAATATTACTATTGATATTACTTTTAGTGGAGCCACTGTATTTCACAATATGAATAGATTGTCTGGCATCTAAAATCGTATTGTTACGAACAATTGTATTTTCTGTTCGATGTAAATAAATGCCTGCATTTTTACAATGTGCAATCGTATTATTTTCTACTATCACCCCACGTGCACTTTCGTCAATATAAATGCCCTCTCCAAAATCACGCAGTGAAGTATAACCATATTTCTCCCCCACCACATTCAAAATTATATTATTCCTTACTATACTGCCTTCAGGACCTGTCGGGGCCACACGATTATACCAACTCGTATAAATTCCTCCCATATCTCCTTTTAGCAGACATGCACCATCAATAAAGTTATATTCTATAATGTTGTCCGGTTTGGCAAACAAAATTCCGTTATAACCTGTTTCAGTTATTCTATTGTATTTTAATACATTATTTCCATCTTCACCAGCAAGATAAATACCTCCACCATAATTATCAGCTCCGGTGCCGGTCAGGCCAATATTCTCCAACAAGGCTATTTTAGAAATCGAATTATCCGAAACTGTTGAATGTGAGATGCGTATCATCATTCCATAATGATTGGCACCTATCACTTTATTGTTTGTTATGGTATAATGGGTTGCATTGCTAGGAGTAAAAATTCCAAATCCATCAGGATAAGATAAATCATTATTATTAATTGAAATATAATCACTTTTATTTAAATGAATACTTTTTTCTGAATGATGAAGAATCTCAATATCCTGTATGGTTACATAATCTGCATAATTCAGGTAAAAGCCATCTTTATGAACTGATCCTCTAACTGTATAATTAGCTGGCGAATCCCCCTTTGGTGTCCAGAAATAAACTGTATTTGTTGCATCATCATAATACCATTCTCCTGCCTGATCCAAAAACTCAAGTTTATTCATCAGGAAAAACCCCAACCCATTTTTCAATGATTTCCTGGTTGCCGAATTCAAAGTAATTGATTTCGAGCTTGATGAAGTTACATCTTTCAAATCAGTTGTATAATAGTATGTTCTTCCAAACCATTTTGCCCCTGACTAATTAATTCCGGTAT
>JBEPWX010000147.1:0-7320 GCA_041642235.1 Mariniphaga sp. | reverse complement strand
AAAGCCCGAAGATATAATAAATAAAACCTGACTTTGATATAGCCTGAATAGTATTTGATGCCTGTTCGGCATTAATTCAGGATTGCCCATAAATCAAAAAGTTATCCCTTTTTCAAAAAAATCCTTAACAGTTCCGCTTCTTTTTTGTTGGTATTATAGAAAGCCGCCCAATTTTCGTCATCATTTGCATTGATTTTATCAGGATACAATAAGGGCAAAAATTAATAAACACTCATGCGGATAATAATCATATACAATAAAAATCTCGACAAAGTCATCAGCAAGCTGGGGCCCCAGAATTCTGAAATTTATCGTGAATCAACCATACAAAAAATCGAGAACGTATTTCTGAATAAGGATTTTGATGTACGCACCATTGACGGAAACCTCGATATGTTTGAATACCTGAGGGAAATTCAAGCCGAAGAAGACCGGATACCATTCGTATTTAACCTGGCATATGGAATACAAGGCGAGAACAGATATTCTCATATTCCTTCAATCCTGGAAATGCTGGGTCTTCCCTATCTGGGTTCAGGTCCCTTGGGGCATACACTGGCTCTTGATAAGATAACCTGTAAAATTATCATGCAGGGCCATTCTATCCCAACACCTGATTTTTGGGAGTACAATTCCTCTGAAAATATAAATACCGTTATTCATTTTCCGGCAATTGTTAAACCAGCTATGGGAGCGGATTCTGAGGGACTTACGGTTGTAGAGAATCAAAACACGCTTAAAAAAGCTGTTTCATCCATGCTCGATGAATTCTCACAAACCATTTTTGCCGAAAAATTCATTAGCGGAAGGGAATTTGGACTCGCATTATTAGGCAATGGGAACAACGTGGAATGTTTACCCCTGGTGGAAATTAATCTGGATGAAAATCCTGATGCTGTTTATTCTAATGAGTTTAAACGCCAGGCAAAAGATAAAGTGGTTCCGGCTGACGTTCCTGCAGAAACATTAAAATTCATGCATGAAAAGGCAAAACAACTCTTTCCGCTGCTTCGCCTCAGGGACTATGCAAGGATAGATATTCGCATGGATGCTGAAGGTAAGTTTTATTTCCTGGAGGTGAACTCCATGGCAAGCCTGGGCCCTACCGGCTCGTTTATGGCAGCAGCACAGGCAGCCGGATATTCCTATGACGATATGATAATAAAGCTTTTTGAGGTAGCCATAAATAAATATTTCTCATCGAATCAAAAATTAAAAGTCAGGTATGAATCAAAATATGCAACAGACAGAAACTAAATTCACCCCCACCGATGACGGCAAATGTGCTGTCACAGAAAATGCAATGGTAAGCACGGCTTCAAAACCAGCGACTCTTGCTGGAGTTAAAGTTCTGAAAAAAGGAGGTAATGCAGTGGATGCAGCTGTTGCTTCTGCTGTTGCACTGGGTGTTTCCGAACCCCAGGGCAGCGGTATGGGCGGACAGACCATGATCATGCTTTCCGTTAATGGCCGCTCCATTGCCATCGACGGCTCATCAAGAGCCCCTTCGCTGGCACATGCTTCATCCATACGGGGAGAAGACCATTCGGTAGGTTACAGGGCAACCACTGTTCCCAGCACCCCTGCCACACTTGCATACCTGCATCGTGAATACGGTAAGCTGAAATGGAAAGAAGTTATCGAACCTGCCATAGAGATTGCTGAGGACGGATTCCCGATAACCCCCCTGCAAAATTTGCTTCAAAAAAGAGAACTGGAAACACTTAATAATGTGCCTTCCCGTTCAGGAGCACGCTATTTTTTAAATAACAACCAACCCTATAAACCGGAGGAGATATTTAAACAGCCTCATTTGGCTTCAATGCTGAAACGAATTGCAGAAAACGGTGTGGAAGAATTCTATACCGGACAAACTGCTAAAATGATTGATGCCGATATGAGGGAAAACGGAGGTTTGTTGCGATATGATGATCTTGTCTTAATCCCCTGGCCTCAGGTAAGAAGGCCATTAACAGGTTATTTCAGAGGACTGAAAATTGATACCATGCCGCCACCCGGTGCGGGAAAACCATTATTGTTTGTCCTTTCACTGCTCGATTTTGTCCCCCCTAATTTTAAATATGAGGAAGAATTTAAAAAAGATCTGCTTTTGGTACATATTCTTCGTAAAGCATTGCTTGAACGTGACGGCAAACCTTATCATCCAATATTTTCACCCTATACCGACAAGGAAAAGGATTTGTTTAACAGGGAATATGTAAAAACTACCATGGAGGAAATACTCGACAAGCTTGAGATCATGCTGCTGCCTGCTGTCCCTACACCTGATGAACAAAGTGGTGAAACCACCCACATGTCGGTAATCGACAGCAGCGGAATGGCAGTCAGCCTTACCCAATCGGTGGAAAGGGTATATGGAAGTAAAGCAGCTGCAGAGGGTCTGGGCTTTTTATACAACAATTACCTGTCGGATTTTGAATACGAAAAGCCTGAACACCCATACTACCTGCGTCCAAACCATCCGCCATGGGCTACCGTCTCCCCTACTCTTGTATACAGGAACGATAAGATATGGATAGCTGTGGGAAGCCCTGGAAGCGAACGGGTGCTCTCAGCCATCACGCAATTCCTGCTCAATATAACCGAATTGGATATGTCGATTGATGAAGCCGTAAAAGCTCCCCGGCTGCACTGTTCCCTGGGAGGCCTCATCAGCCTGGAAGCAGAACGATTTCCTGCAAACCTCCCAGCATATTTAGAAAGTAAAGGATACCGGATTCAGCGCTATGAACCTTATTCATTTTATCTGGGGGCCCTGCATGTTGTCCTCAAAAGACACGATGAAAAAGGATTCCAGGGAGTAGCTGACTTGAGGCGTGACGGAATGGCTGCCGGCATTTAAAACACGAAAATCATGAAAAATCATTACCCGCTTTTAATTTCCATACCGCATGGAGGTGATAAAATCCCTCCTGAAGTTGAAGGAAAATTACGTCTGGACATAAATGATCTTATTGAAGATTCGGATGCTTTTACAAAGCATATTTATAATATTGAGGATACAGCCCAAAAAGTTATCTGTGCCGAAATTTTAAGGGCAGTAGTCGACCCCAACCGGCCACCCAATGATCTCCCTCCTGCAAACCCCGATGGCGTGGTAAAAAGTCATACCTGCTACAACAAAAAAATCTATAAAGATGGGTGGCATAAGGATGCATATTTAATCGATCAGCTCCTGACAAAATATTATGAAGCATACCACAACCGAATTATCAGTGAATTAAAAACCACCAACATACAAATTGCATTCGACTGTCATTCCATGGCAACAGAAGCCCCGGATATAGCTCCCGACCCGGGAATGAAACGTCCGGTAATAAACCTTGGAAACAACCATGGTAAGGCATGTGATGATGCCACAACAGAAAAACTCGCACAGGCTTTCAGGGAAATCTTTAAGCTCAACGATGAACATGTAACCATAAATGTTCCTTTTGCCGGAGGATATATAACACGAAAATACGGCAATAATCCTGTTCCCTGGATACAGATAGAGATGAACCGCTGCCTTTACCTCGATGACCGCTGGTTTAATCCTTCCAAAATGGAAATAAATGAAAACCGGTTAAAAGTGCTAAATCATAGATTTCAAAAGGTGACAGAACTATTTTTCGAAAGTTAATAAAGTGTGGAGATTCCCTGGTTTATGCCGTCATACATATCGCCTTTCCTTCTTTTTGGATTTTCTTAATAAAATACCATCAATAGAATAATTTCCTCCACCTGTTATCAGCAAAAAAATAAAAATAAGCAGGAACAGCAGTGCTTTTTCCTTAACAGCAAACGGATCATCTGAGTGTATATGGAATGCAGCTACCGACATGGTAATAATCAATGGGATGGCTGCCAGACGGGTAAAAAGTCCCAGGAAGATGAAGACCGAACAAAGAAACTCAGCAAAAACTGCAAGCAACAGGGAAAGCTCAGGTGTCATACCCATCACACTGGAAAAGGATACGGGCTCACCAGAAAATAACTGCATCAACTTGGGAATTCCGTGAGTAAGCATAAGGCTTGCTGCTCCTATACGAATTATAAGCAGTCCGGGATGTATATTGCCAACAGGCAATGTTTTACGTAAAAGACTATTCATCGCTTTATATTTTCTGCAACAGTTAATCTGCCACAGTTGTTTAGTAACCATAACAACTTGTTGAACGGTTTGTTGAATACCTCACTCCTATCTTTATAAATACCTATTTATAGATTTTTTTTTACTTCATTAATGAAATGTTTTTGGCAACAACTACCCAAATGGCTAGAGGGTAAAGAGGTAAATGTATATTTCACGTTGCCTGTTGATTTCGGTTTACAGGATTAGAAAACTGTTAAACACTTCCAAAATTAAGTTTCTGTCGACCGTTTAATAGATGAAACCAGCCGTTTAATAAATTACCCACTTTTTGTATTAACGAAACAGTTATCTTACTTTTAAAAAAAACCGGATTATTGACCCATGTTCTTTAATAAATCGTTGATAGCTGTTATATATTTTAGAACATCTTTGTAACTACTTAAAATAAAAATATATAACTTTATTACTGTATAGTGTTAATATTAATCCAAAAATTCTAACCAATGAACAAAATTAGCCTTACCCCCCTGCTGATGCTGCTTGTCGTTTCAGTCAGCGCACAAAAAGTAATTGAAAATCCCTCGTTTAAATCAACGACAGCCAACTATGTAAAAATTACCAGGATTGAACTGCGGGATACCGCTACAGTAATTGATTTTGAAACGCATTCCAGGCCGGGAAGCTGGATCAGCATTCCAAAGGATACCTGGATTCAGGACAGTAATGGCGGCGAAAAGCTTTACATAAAAAGCAGTAAGGGAATTCCAATTGCTGAACGTTTTACGGTGCCCGATAATGGCATAACCAACTACACCTTGTATTTTCCTCCTGTTGGTGAGGATGTAAAGACCATCGACTACCTTGAAAACCAGTGGAAGACGTATGGTATTGAACTGCAGCGGCAGGAACGATTTTCCATTTTCCCCGAGCCGCTGCTGGGAAACTGGCTGCGCACCGACGGCACCAATGAGTGGGTGTATGGATTTCATGAAGACCGGGCAATTTACGACAGTGATATCTGGAAACAGGTGCTTATTAGCCAGAAGGAGGATATTTACGAGGTCGTGTTGCAAAACGAGGGCAGACGGGAGAAGCTTATCATAAAACCACAGGATGATTTACTGTTCATAGGAAATGAAAGGGAGAACCTGGAATCCTTCAGCAAGGAACTGACCCAAAAGCCGGATTACGTAATTGCCAACGACGGGCAATTCCAGCCTCCTGTATTTCAAAAGGATTCTGCAGTTTACTGTGGATATATTAAAGGGTATCATTCTGAAATGGATAAGACCGGAATCATTTATGTATTTAATATCATCAGTTCGGAGCAGGAATCATATTTAATCCCAATTAATCAGGACGGAACTTTCCTTGTGAAATTTCCGATGATTTATCCCCAAGAGGTTATGGTCAGATGGTCCAGTAGTATGGACATGGTTTACTGTGAGCCAGGTAAAACAAGTTTTTATTTTAAGGACAATTCAATGTTTTTCGATGATAAGCGTCCCGCCCTGCTCTTTATGGGGCCAACGGCACGGATAAACCAGGATTTACTGGCCATGAAGAAATCCATTCGCCCATTTAATTACCAGGATATGATGGATAAAGTTCTGGACATGAGTCCAGGTGATTTTAAATCGTACTTCATAGATATTAAAAAACGGGAACTGGAACAGGTAAACGAATTTGCACAAGTACATGCTGTCAGCAAAAAGGCTTTGCAGATAAAGAAGATGCAAATCAGCTTCAGTGCGGGCCAAAATATGCTTTCCTATAATATGCGCAGAGAAGGAGCATACCGGAACAAGCATAAAGTTCCGCGCGAGCAGCGTGAGATACCTTTGGAACGGGTTAAACTGGAGAAGGAATATTATGATTTTATCAATCCGGATGAATTGAACAATCCGGTTTCAGTAGTAGCCGGTGGCGATTATTATATTCTTATAAACCGGGTGAAATATGCAGAACCGGTCAGGTCAACCGGAACCATGTCAGCACATGACTGGCAAGCTATTTCAAGAGAATTTGATGATAGGGGAATTAAACTGGAAGCCAATGAAAAACTGTTGATGGAGAATATTTACACCTGCGAATCTGCTGAAGAACGGACTAAGCTTATAAAAAAGGATTCATTAACATTTTATGATTTTCAAAAAAAGCACGGTGATGTTCTAAGGGAGATTACAATGGAAGTTTTCACTAAAAAGAATGAAGAATTCCAACGGAAGGGATTCAAGGAATATTTCAACTTAGAATCCGGTTTTGCCAGGGAGGTGATGAAGGCACAGGATATTGGAAGAAGAATGGAATCGTCTTTTGAGCCACTATCAGCAACTCAGAAAGAACGGTTAAACAATGAAATCCTGAATGAATTCATATACACCTGGTTGGTTGAAAAAAGTGATGAACTGGAAAGGAAAGTTGCAGAAAAACAGGAATTGTTCCTAAACCCATCAGGGTTTGTGGTGAATGAAACTCCGGAAGTAACTGAGGGAGATCTGTTTGATACAATCATGAAAAAGTACAGGGGCAAGGTAGTGTTTGTTGATTTCTGGGCTACCTGGTGTGGTCCCTGCCGCTCAGGAATGGAACGGATTAAACCGCTGAAGGAAGAACTGAAGGACAAGGATCTGGTGTTTGTGTATTTAACCAATCCTACTTCTCCTAAAAAGACATGGGAAATGTTTATCCCCGATATTCATGGGGAACATTATTATTTAACCCAGGATGAGTGGAACACAGTAGCCGCACGGTTTAAGGTAAGCGGAATCCCACATTATGTGCTGGTGGATAAAAAAGGGATGGTGGTTAAAGACAAAGTCTATTTTGCTTCTGCAAATGCGGAATTAAAAAAAATATTTGAAGAGTACATTGATGAATAAAGATTCTCTTAATCCCATGAAACAGAATTAAATCAAGGAACTGGGTGCGAGGCAAAAAACTATATAAACTATAAAATCATGCAAGCTACAAATCTTATATCATTAATTGTACTCCTTTTTTTGTTGTCAGGATTAACTGCATTAAGTTATTTTCAGGTAAAAAAGGTAAAAGCAAAGGTTGGTAAAGTTATTAATGGAAAAATTGAAAACAGACGAATAAGTAAACTTATAAAAAAAGCACAGGATTCAGGCAGAACCAAATTCATTATTTATATGTGGCTTTGGCAAAGTCTGATATTTAGCATTACAATAACAATAGTTACTGGAATAATGGATTTGTTA
>JBEPWX010000146.1:0-7324 GCA_041642235.1 Mariniphaga sp. | reverse complement strand
TGAAGGTATTTTTTCTGTTGTTTTAATGGAAGTACGATTTGTGCCGGCATCATATTGAACACTTTTTACCCCATAATCAGCATCGTTTACTCCTGTACCTGAAATTAAAATATTGGCCGAAACAGTACTGGATTCCATTGTACCGAGATTGTCTGTGAGATTCCCTTCTACCTTGAAGAGATTTGTTGTGCTGCTAGCTGAAAACAAGGGCAACGTATAAAAAAAACAGAGTGTTCCCATTTCAGACAAACCATCAGCTAGTGTGTCCGTTTCAGCATCTGTAAAATGTTCTCCTTTAACTTTTGGACGCAATAAAATGTGTTCAACAATGTGCATTCCTTCATGGCTAAAAAACTTTTCAACAATAAACTGAACAAAATGCTGAACTGCTTTTAGTTCATACCCTCCGTTAAAAGTAACTGTGTTTGCCGTTATTTTTTTAATTAAGAAGGATTTGGAATAAGAAAGATTTCCTGAATTATCTTCAGCCGGAATTGGTTCTTTCACTGTAATCACTGTTTCGGATACGTTTTGTTGAACAGAAATAATGGTGTAGTTGCCATCATTGCTGACGGAATTAAAAACCTGAATGAAATTCCCTTCAAATATTTTGTTGGTTAGATCTGTTTGAATTGTAAAAGTGTTGTTTTCTTTATCAGCTAAATATGTAAAAGTTTCAGTAAAATTTATATTACCGTCATTAACTGCAGAAGGTAAATTCCCTGCCAAAGTAACTGTAACTTCTTCCCCATCAGCGGTGGCAGAATTGACGATGTATTCTCCATTATTTCCGGAAGATTCAGTAATTTTCACCCTTCCGGATGAGAGATTTTTAATTTCATCGGCCAAAGGTTTATTAAAATCAGAATCCACACTTTCAGCCAAATCTATTCCGTTGTTATTGAAAAGGATGAATCGGTAAGCACCGCTATCGGCAGAGAAGTAGTATCTGCCTTTTTGTGAGGCATTCTTTATCAGTTGCCAAAAAATATCTGCAAGCTGATTTTCTGCCTTACCCAAAAGAGATTTTTCTGTTTCATTATTGTAAAGCATTTCGCCCAAGGGTGTTACATCAGAAGCAATGGTTTCGTTAACAACTATTTCGGTATTTCCGCCGGTATCTGCTGCCGAAACAACCGTATAAGTGCCATCGTTGTCCTGTGAACTTTCAATAACCAAAATAGCACCGGGTTCCAGCTTTTCGGCAATATTACCATCAATAACAAACTGTTTCTGAATGGCATTGACTGATATAATATCTACCTCCGACTTCCTGTTTCCTTCAATAACATATTGTCCCGTAAGAATTTTATCAGATACATTATTACTGAAAGGTTCTGCAAAAAGATCGAAATTCACAACAGCCTCAGGCGGGTTTGATTCCAGATTGACATTTATGCTGTACTGAAGATAATTTAGAACTGCACACGCAAGGTTATTACGGTTTGATTCAATATTTTGATAAAATTCACTGGCAAAAAGCTGCACCAGTTCATCAATATCCTGATCCAGTTCCCCGCCATACATATTGTCCGGGTAATCTTCCCTTTTACTAATTCCCAAAACGTCGTAACCCCCGCAATCAAGCGTAAAATAATAATTGATACCACCATCTTCACTTTGTACCTGGAAATTGTCTTTGTTCAATCCATTCAGGATCATTTTTTCCAGTGCCATCCTGGCTTCATTTTCAGATTCAAATGTTGAGTAACTTTTAAGAAGTAACTTTACAGCACTGGACACATGAATTACAAAATTATCGCCTGATTGAACAATTTTAAATCCAGCTGAAAAATGAAGGTTATCAACTTTGGGTTCGTCAATTCCAACAAGAAATGATGCCCTTCTTCTAAGACCTGAAATGTTATCAATATGCCAAAGTTTACATGGTTGTTGATGGTCAAAGCCTTTGCCCCTGGCTGAACTGATGGCGGGATAAGAATTCAGAAACGCCAGCTTATCAGCCACAAGTTCTTCCGGCGCTTTTAATTCTCCGGATATTTTAAAAGTCAGTAAAGCATAATCAGTAAATTGCTCGGCAAACCTTCCTGTCAGGTGATCCAAAAATTTATTCTTCCGTATAAAAAATTCTTTTTCATTTTCTGAAATGGCATTTAAAGTTACTGCATGCCCATTTTTGTCAACATACAATTCATCTGCATTAGGAACAATATCAAATAAAGGCTGAGTGTAGTAAGTTCTACCGATTTTATAATTGCCAAATTGATCCTTTTCTGCATTCATGGAGAAGAGATCTTTTACGTGGGCCAGCTGCGAGAAAAAATTAGCAAGTAGCTGGTCAAAATGCATCAGATAGCCTTTTAGCTGCCTGGCACTGGCTTCCCTGCGGTTATTAGCCGCTTCGTTTTTACCCAGTTCAGGCAGACCTTCATCGCCAATCCCATAGGTTAACGGAAATTCATTTTGTACGCTTTGGTAACTTTCCAAATCCTTGTAAGTACCTTTGGGAATTTCAAAATCAAGTAATGGATTAAATAATTTTGGTGACCTTTCATCTGCTTCAAGTTCATTTATTAATGCTTCAACTTTCGTGGTGGCTGCTCTAAAAGGTAACTGATCTTTGAAAAAAGTTATTTTTGAGTCAAATATGCTGAGCCGAGGGACATAATTCTGTTCGAAAGCAAGTTGCAGGCACCATTTCACACTTACCGATTCTATTGCACCATTCTCGTTGTCCTGAGGCAAATTTGCTATTTGGATGTTTTTCACGGAGATTACACCTTGTACATCCATGATAATCTGAATTAAATCAGAAACATGGATGAATTTCTTACGATCGGCTTTCTCAAGTTCGCTATTGTCGATAAAACCATGGTTGAGGGCTGGTCCTTCAAAAATCTCATCAACCGAAAGGCATTCATCCTCATTGGTATGGTAAAAAGATAAAAGCTCTCCTTCTGTTAACAGCTCTGATGATATTTCTTCAGCGACATAAACTTTTGTTGTGGAAGTATCCGGGTCAACAGTTAATGATTGAATAGTATAATCACCGTCGTTGCTTCTCGAACCTTTAATGGTAATGATATCATTTTGTTTTAGAAGTTCATCCAGCTCTTTGTCGACTTTAAAATAGTTATTCCTGACATCTGCTTTCAGAATGTTCAATTCATGCAATTCCCTGCATTTATCAAGCATCTCATCCAGTGAATAAAAAAAGACTGTAGGCGAAAGAAATTTTGCGATTTCATGGTAGATATTTGCCTGTACCTTTTCCACATCAGCCTCTTGTTCCAGTTCAATTTCAGCACAAACAGCTATCTTCTCTATCTTTAGGGCACTGAGATGATAAAAATCTTCACACAAATTACGGTTATCGTTTAAACGTGCTTTTACCTCTTTTATAATTTCATTTATTTTATCAATCTTCTGAAGATAATAAGATAGCAGATTATCTTCATCATAATAAATAAAATCGTTGATTTGATTTTCAATATCAACCAATCCCGGAACAGGTACAACATCGGAAGCTGTTGTAATTGTACCTTTCAGTTTTACAATGTTATTAACCAATTCATAAGAAAATTCATAATTACCCGGGATATTGGAGAAATGGATAATAATATTTTGAATGCCCGACTTGATGCTAATCAATTCATTCCAGTCGGTGTCTTCACTGTCCCATCGCGGAAATTCAACTGATATATTTATGGTAAGCCCCTCAATATTTGAATCGGGTGCATGTTCATCTATAATTATATTTCTGGATATTGAGTTTTCATTTAAATCACCATATTTTTCGCATTTTTCAAACTCCAGCAAAATATCATATAAAATACCTGTTTCAAGCGGAAGTTGATTTGGAACTTCAGGATCGGGATCAAAATCCAGTCTGCTCTTTCTTTTATGGACATAAACAGGAATTTCATTCATTTTTGATTTTTCAATCCAGGCATTTTTCACCCCAACATGATTGCAGTTGGTATCTGTTGGATTATATATATCCACATCAATCAGAAGTTTTCGGTAATCATTAATTGTTACCGGACAATTGGGAAATATCTGACGTGCCGTAAAAAAGTTCCGGATATCAACTGACGTATCGTCGGGATTATTTTCCAGGAGATCTTTCATTTCATAGTCAGCACGGTATCCCAGTTCGGTAATTGCATAAGCCAGTACCTCCAGAATGCTCACGCCCGGATCGTGAATATTGTAATCTGTCCAAATTTTACCGGCAATGCTTTGAATATATTTTATCGCCTCTTCCCTCAAGAAGTCGTATCGCTGGCTTTTTGATTCCGACGCTTTTTTCGATATGGTAACTGATTCTGACATTCAATATTGGGTTTTATTCGCACTAACATTCATCCGTCGAGGCTATTTCAATAGTTTCAACAACATTATCATTGCAGGCACATTCACCTTCTGCTTCCAATACCGTTATAGAATGAGAAGCGGAAGAACCAAGAATTGAAGCGGAAGTAGAGGCAACAGCTTCTTCAACATCTTTTTCCGGATCATTTTCCGGATCCCCGGGAACTACATGAAACATTTCGAAACAGGTAATGTAATCAACATACTCCTGTTCTTCCACAAAATTAAGAATAACCGATTTGTGAATTTTCCCACCAAAAACGATATCCGATCCTGTTTCATATGCCCAGGGCGAAAGAAATTTAATGATCGCTTCTTCCAGTTTTACCTGATAAATTCCCTTGTCAATACCTTCATGGAACCGAACATTAAACTTAACCTTAACTTCTTCAAATAATGGATTATATACAAAAAGGTTAATATATGGAGATCTTATTTTTCCAATAAATTCCTTAATTTCATCCAACACAACCAAGCTTGTTCTTGGCTTTAAAGGATCAACCGCATTTTTGTTACGGATGTTGGAAATTACAATTAAACTCACATTTCCGGGAGCAGCTTCATTTACACTAACCGCTGTTCCTTCGTAACGGGTATGATTCAGGCATTTAATTTTATAAACTGATGTAAAGTTTTGCAGAATTATCCGTTCATAATCCCAGATTGTAATTGCACGGTTTTTATGCCGGAGCCGTTCACTTACCCTTGTATAAAAATCATTGCTCTCTTCTTTTGTTCTACCCCCAAACGAGGTAAATGGCTGTTCAATTTTCTTGAAAGCTGAATCGGCGACAGCCATTTTTGAAATTGTTTTTTCAGCTAATGGTTTAGCCTGATAATCAGGATCGTTATTATTATCCTGAAATACAACTTTTGCTGCCTGGCATTTGACATCAATTAGTTGCGGGATTCCTTCCGAATCTTCTTCTGCCGATGCCCTGAGCCAATATAGACCATTGGTAAGTATGTTAGTGTTATTTGATGCTTTTGAGGGAATATCAAACAAAATTACACCAGTGGTAATTAATCCTTTTGTGGAATCAGATAAAATATTTTGATCTGAGAATTTTTCCCATTTATTTTCTGACAAGTAACTCCACTGTATTTTAGGAGGCTTCAAATCAGGATTGGAAGACCCTTCTGCGACCTGAAACAAAACCGACAGATTTTGAGGTGGGACAAGATCTTTTATACCAAGATATAATTCACCTTCATTATTGTATTGTGGTAAAAAATAATTCTCGGGGCTGGAAGTTTTTATTTCACCCACTCCCATGGGATGTACAGCAAAAATTTGTTCAACGCGCCCGTTAAAATCATCTAAACTGACATTTATTGCGTCAATGTTTACCACCGAAATATAATCAACTGAAATCGTCTCTATTTCAGGAGTATATGGTTCTTTAGGTAAATTTTCTGTATAATCAGACGGCGGATCAATACCGTTCAGAACTGCATTTGTATAAGACAACTGGTAGTCTTTATGCCCAAAATCTGTTCCATCCAAAGAAATTTTCAGAAATCCTTTTTGGCTTTTCTGGTTATATTCATCAAAAGTTTTTAGCCCGTAATCGCGGTCGACGTTACCAAGAAAAGTCTCCGGCGGTTCACCCGAAGCAGCCGGACTAGAAAAATCGAAAACATTATCAGCAAGTAATTTACCACTGGCATTTGCTTCAAATAGTGTATCATCATAGGGGGTTAAAATTTTCCAGCTTTTTTTGTCAAGAAGGCTGACTTTGGCTTTAAATGAGGAATTGTTTCGAACAACTGAATCGGGATAATAATTTTTGTAATAATCTTCAAATCCTTTCGGATCTCCAGGAAGGCCAAACCATTTCAGGTTTATTTTTAATTGATGGAGCGATTTCTGGAAGATTTCCCAGCTCCCGATATAAAAATTGGAAGTTACAATAGGGCGATTACCAAAAGGCTGGAATGGTTTACCTGGATCAAGAACTGATCGATCGTTCTGGATAATCAAGTTTTTTGCCTCACGGACATCCACTACCACATCCACACTTTCAAGCTTTAAATCTTTCAGATAATTGTAAATAAATGGATTTTGTTTGCTATTGGTATTGAGTAAGATTTTTGCTACCGGCCAGTTTGTCTCAAATGGATTAAGCAATTTTTCTCTATTATAGGCTACAATGGCTTCCTGGTCGCGGGTAATTGTGCGTTTAATAACAATTCGTTTGTTCACTTTGTCAACTTTGGTAATGTGAACTGGATCACCAAAGCTGTAAACCAGGTCATTTATTTTGTCGACGCCAACATATTTAATTGCATATAGCTGGTCCAGACTGGTAAACCCGGAAGTTCCCATCTTTTTCCTTTCAGAAATAATACGAGCTGCCACAGTTAAACCAATATCATAGTCTTTTATTTGATCACCGTATCCTGTAGTTGGATCATCAAAAACAGGTCCTTCCGCTGGTTCTGTTCCGGCAATATCCTCTGCATTTTCTGCTGAATTAACAAAGTCGAGTATACGTTTTTCAATAATGGGATCCACATTACCAAAACCCGCAGAATATGTTTTTTCCCAAACCGGCTCAATCCATTTCTCTTTGCCGCTGAATTTTAAACGAAAAGCATCATACAATTTTTCATCTGTAATATCATCAAGTGCAGTGGTTTTTGGGAAATTCAGATAAAAGGTGACAATCCGTTCGCCTTCAGCCAGAAAAAGGATTGGAGATGCAACGGCAAAACCAACATCAGATTGCGAGCGATCTGCAATCGGTTTACCACCTGTTCCGGGATTTAAAGTTGAAAAAGTTAATCCCCCAAAAGTCCGCCAGCTTTTTTCTTCATTCTGAAAATCTGCCCCATTTCCATCACCAGAATTAGCAACCGTAGAATGGTATATACGATAGTCATTTTCAGGATTGACGGAGAGATCGGAAAAGATGTTGTGCTTATTGGTAAAAACTGCTTTCAATTCAGCGACTGAGGCTTTATTCAATGCTGTTTCCTGCCTGGT
>JBEPWX010000145.1:0-7358 GCA_041642235.1 Mariniphaga sp. | reverse complement strand
TAAAAAGCGGAAATTGCAGATTGGTGATAAAATGGCCGGGCGCCATGGAAATAAAGGTATCGTTTCAAGAGTTGTTCGTCAGGAGGATATGCCTTTCCTGACTGATGGGACTCCGGTTGACATTGTTTTAAATCCGCTAGGTGTACCTTCCAGGATGAATCTGGGTCAGATTTATGAAACTGTTTTGGGATGGGCTGGAAAAGAACTGGGGCTTAAATTTGCTACCCCAATTTTCGATGGTGCGTCACTAGATGAAATTTCTGATTATACTGAAAAAGCAGGACTGCCAAGTTTTGGGAAAACAGTTCTGCATGATGGCGAAACTGGTGAGCCATTTGATCAACAGGCAACAGTGGGTGTAATATACATGATGAAGCTGGGACATATGGTTGAAGATAAAATGCATGCCCGTTCCATCGGACCATACTCGCTCATTACCCAACAGCCATTGGGTGGTAAGGCACAATTTGGTGGTCAACGATTTGGTGAAATGGAGGTTTGGGCGCTTGAAGCTTTCGGCGCTTCTCATATTTTGCAGGAAATCCTGACTGTGAAGTCGGATGATGTAATGGGCAGGGCAAAAGCTTACGAATCAATTGTTAAAGGTGAGCCAATGCCACAACCAGGAATACCGGAATCACTTAATGTGTTGTTACACGAACTTAGAGGTCTTGGCCTCAGTATACGAATGGAATAACTAGTTGTTTCCCTGCATTTGGTTCTGTTATAATGACTTTTAATTAAAATTATGGCGTTTAGAAAAGATAATAAAGCAAAAGGTGGTTTTTCAAAAATATCCATTAGTCTTTCCTCTCCTGAAGAAATTCTGGAGCGGTCGTACGGTGAGGTACTAAAACCCGAAACAATAAACTACAGAACTTATAAACCTGAACGTGACGGCTTGTTCTGCGAGCGTATCTTTGGTCCTGTAAAAGACTATGAGTGTCACTGCGGTAAATATAAACGTATCCGGTATAAGGGAATCGTTTGTGATCGTTGTGGTGTGGAAGTGACCGAGAAAAAAGTTCGTCGTGAACGAATGGGACACATTGCACTGGTGGTGCCGGTTGCCCATATCTGGTATTTTCGTTCATTACCCAATAAGATCGGGTATCTTCTTGGTTTACCAACCAAAAAGCTCGACTCCATTATTTATTATGAGCGTTATGTAGTAATTAATGCTGGAGTTAAAGCCGCTGATGGGGTTAAATCTCTTGATTTTCTGACCGAGGAAGAGTACCTTGATATACTGGATACACTGCCTAAGGAGAATCAGTTCCTTGATGATGAAGATCCTAATAAATTCATTGCAAAAATGGGAGCTGAAGCTTTGTATGAAATATTAAGCAGGATCGATTTGGATGATTTGTCGTTTAACTTACGACATAAAGCGAATACTGAAACCTCACAGCAGAGGAAAAATGAAGCTTTAAAGAGGTTGCAGGTTGTTGAAGCTTTCCGGGCCAGCAAGAACCTGAATAAACCTGAGTGGATGATTGTGAGGGTAGTTCCTGTTATCCCTCCTGACTTGAGGCCACTTGTACCTCTCGATGGCGGTAGGTTTGCTACATCCGATTTGAATGATCTTTACCGAAGAGTAATTATCAGAAATAACAGGCTGAAAAGGCTTATTGAAATCAAAGCACCTGAAGTTATTCTACGTAACGAAAAACGAATGTTACAGGAAGCAGTGGATTCACTCTTTGATAATTCACGTAAATCAAATGCTGTTAAAACTGAAAACAACCGGGCGTTAAAATCACTCTCCGACAGCCTGAAAGGAAAACAAGGACGTTTCCGCCAAAACCTTCTTGGTAAACGTGTGGATTATTCTGCACGTTCGGTAATCGTTGTTGGCCCTAAATTGAAAGTCCATGAATGTGGTCTTCCAAAAGATATGGCTGCAGAACTGTATAAGCCTTTTGTTATCCGGAAATTGATTGAAAGGGGAATTGTAAAAACAGTTAAATCAGCTAAGAAAATTGTTGACAGAAAAGATCCTGTAGTTTGGGAAATTCTTGAAAACGTTTTGAAAGGGCATCCGGTTCTTCTAAACCGTGCACCCACATTGCACAGGCTCTCTATCCAGGCATTTCAGCCGGTGATGATTGAAGGGAAAGCAATTCAGTTGCACCCTCTGGTATGTACCGGTTTTAATGCCGACTTCGATGGTGATCAGATGGCTGTGCACCTGCCGCTTGGTAATGCTGCAATTCTGGAAGCACAAGTTTTAATGCTTGCTTCGCATAACCTTTTGAACCCTGCCAATGGTGCCCCTATACAGGTTCCTTCACAGGATATGGTGCTTGGATTATATTATATGACAAAACCACGCGAAGGTTCAAAAGGCGAAGGTATGATATTTTATTCTCCTGAAGAGGTGATGATTGCCTACGAAGAAAAAGCAATTGCATTGCATTCAGTTGTTAAGGTAAAGGTGGAAGATGTTGATGAGAATGGAGAATTCTTCAAACACATTATAGAAACTACAGTTGGTCGCATTCTCTTCAATGAATTCGTTCCACGCAATGTTGGATATATCAATCAGTTACTTACTAAAAAATCATTGCGGACAATTATTTCCGAAGTTTTTAAGAAATGTGGAAACGCCGATACTGTTACCTTCCTCGATGCCATCAAAGATTTAGGTTACCATATGGCTTATCGTGGAGGATTATCATTTAACATTGATGATGTTATTATTCCTCCAGACAAGGAAACAATTGTTGGTGGGGGATATGAAGAAGTAGAAGAAGTAATTGCCAATTACAATATGGGGTTCATTACAAATAATGAACGTTACAACCAGGTTATTGATATCTGGACACATGCGAATTCCCGGCTTACCAATTCGGTAATGAAAACCATCAGTTCCGATAAGCAGGGATTCAACTCTATTTATATGATGCTCGACTCCGGTGCCCGTGGTTCAAAAGAGCAAATCAGGCAGTTGTGTGGAATGAGGGGATTGATGGCGAAACCACAGAAATCAGGATCAACTGGTTCTCAAATTATTGAAAACCCAATTCTGGCTAACTTTAAAGAAGGGCTTTCAGTTCTTGAATACTTTATCTCTACACACGGGGCACGTAAAGGTTTGGCTGATACAGCCCTTAAAACAGCCGATGCCGGGTATCTGACCCGCCGGTTGGTGGATGTATCGCAAGATGTTATTATTGCTGAAGACGATTGTGGTACATTGCGTGGTATTGCTGCCTCAGCAATTAAAAATAATGAAGAGATAGTTGCTTCTTTATTTGAACGTGTTATTGGCCGTACATCGGTTCACGACATTTATCATCCGCTTACAGGTGAACTGATAATAAAGTCAGGTGATAAAATTACTGAGGAAATTGCTTATAAAATTGAAAATTCGCCTATTGAATCTATTGAGATCCGTTCAGTCTTAACCTGCGAATCAAAAGTAGGAGTTTGTACAAAATGTTACGGAAGAAACCTTGCGACAGGGGATATGGTTCAAAAAGGTGAGGCAGTGGGTGTTATTGCTGCACAATCGATTGGTGAACCCGGTACCCAGCTGACACTTCGTACATTCCATGTGGGTGGTATTGCCGGAAATATCTCGGCTCAATCAACTGTGGAAGCCCGTTACGACGGATATGTTGAAATAGAAGAACTTAGGGCCGTTGAATATAAAAGCGATGATGGTACTCCTGTGGATATCGTGGTTAGTCGTCTGGCTGAGTTCAAAATTGTTGATAAAAATACAAGAATTCCTCTTTCTACCAATGCAATTCCATACGGTTCAAAGCTGTATGTTAAAAACGGGGAAGAAATCAGGAAAGGTAAATTAATTTGTGAATGGGACCCGTTTAACGGAGTTATCATTACAGAATTCGATGGTAAGATTGAATTTGAAAACCTGATTGAAAATATCACTTATCGTGAAGAATCGGATGAACAAACCGGTTACAGCGAAAAAGTAATCATCGAAACCAGGGATAAAACAAAAAATCCTACTCTGAAGATTATGGATAAAGATGGTACCATGATCCGTTCCTATAACCTTCCGGTAGGAGGTCATATTTCCGTTTCTCAGGGACAGGAAGTTAAAGCCGGCATGGTACTGGTGAAAATTCCAAGGGCAGCTGGTAAAGCAGGTGATATTACCGGTGGTTTGCCTCGTGTAACTGAACTTTTCGAAGCACGAAACCCCTCCAATCCGGCAGTGGTTTCTGAAATTGACGGTGAAGTTTCACTTGGTAAAATCAAACGTGGTAACCGTGAAATAATTATAACTTCCAAAACCGGAGATGTTAAAAAATACCTGGTACCACTCTCAAAACAGATTCTGGTGCAGGAAAATGACTACATCAGGGCAGGAACTTCCTTGTCTGACGGAGCAATTACACCCTCCGATATTCTTGGAATTAAAGGGCCTACAGCCGTACAGGAATATATTTTAAATGAGGTTCAGGATGTGTACCGTATGCAGGGCGTAAAAATCAATGATAAACATTTTGAGGTGATTATACGCCAAATGATGCGTAAGGTTGAAATCGATGATCCGGGTGATACACGATTCCTTGAAAAACAAATCGTTGATAAAAATGAGTTTCTTTCGGAAAACGACTGGATTTGGAACAAAAAAGTTGTTATTGAACCGGGAGATGCTGAAGGTTTGAAAGCAGGCCAGATTATTTCCTCTCGCAGGTTGAGGGATGAAAACTCACAGCTGAGGCGGAAGGATAAAAAATTGGTGGAAGCACGCGACGCAATTGCTGCTACATCCAGCCAGATTCTGCAAGGGATTACCAGGGCAGCGCTTCAAACAAGAAGCTGGTTGTCGGCAGCTTCATTTCAGGAAACTACTAAAGTGCTGAATGAAGCAGCTATTAATGGCAAAACCGATTACCTCGACGGATTGAAGGAAAACGTAATTTGCGGTCATCTGATTCCTGCAGGGACAGGATTGAAAGAATATAAAAACCTGATAGTGGGTTCAAAAGAAGAATACGACCGGTTGATTGATGTAAAGAAAAACGTTTAATTCAGGAATTATGGATGATAAAAAACAAAAACAACAGCAGTTGAATATTGAACTGAGTGAGGAAATAGCACAGGGAATCTATTCAAATCTGGCTGTAATTACACATTCAAGCTCAGAATTTGTGGTTGATTTTGTTCGGATCATGCCCGGAATTCCTAAGGCAAATGTAAAATCGAGGGTAATTCTAACACCGGAACATGCCAAACGATTATTGCATGCTTTGCAGGATAACATCAGCAAGTACGAAGCTGCACACGGTCCAATCAAAAATGTCGGTCCGGGTTCCGGTCACGGAATGCCTCCAATGACTTTCGGTGGTCCTACTGCTCAGGCTTAAGCATATTATTAACGCTGAAAAGTAGCCGTCTCAAAATTTAATTTTGGGGCGGCTATTTTTTTATTTGATTAGCGATTGAGTATAAGCTAAAAGGTTTTGAATTCAGCAATTTTTTAATATAATGGTTGACAGCATCCTAATGGCACATATTTTAAACGGATGAGTAATATTTTATGCTGTTTTGTAAAAAAGAAACAGTATTCGATTATCCTGGCAAAATTCAAAAAATCTAATTTGTGGCCACTTTTAGCTGATAATTAACTGTTTCATTATATATTTAACTTTAAAAATCAAATCAAGTATGATATACCATCTTCCGATAGCATACATGGTACTGTTTTCATTTTTTTCTTGTTCTTCAGGGAGTTTGCAAAAAAGGGAAATTACAGTGACTGATATGCCCAATATTCTGTTTATAGCAGTTGATGATTTGAGGCCCGAGTTAGGAATATACGGAGCAAATCATATAAAATCACCTGAACTCGACCAGCTTGCACAGGAAAGCATGGTTTTCGAAAGAACCTATTGCAATGTGCCGGTTTGCGGCGCGTCAAGGGCAAGCCTGTTGTCAGGAGTAAGGCCAGGAAGGCACAGGTTTATAAGCTACAATACTTATCTCGATAAGGATTATCCGGGAGTGGTGTCTCTGCCCATGTTATTTAAAAATAATGGTTACATTACCATCTCTAACGGCAAGATATATCACCATAGCGATGATGATCTGCTGGCCTGGGATGAAGTATGGCAGCCTTCGTATGAAAAACCTCTTACCTGGAGGAATTATCTTACTTCTGAAAACATTGAACTGGAAAAAAAACCAGGTGTCAGGGGGTATCCCTATGAAAAGACAGATGTTCATGATTCGGCATACTTTGACGGACGTATAGCACAAAAAGCCATTCATGATTTAAATGAACTGAAAAAGGGGAATAACCCTTTTTTCCTTGCTGTTGGATTTGTAAAACCTCATCTTCCTTTTAATGCTCCAGCAAAATATTGGGAAATGTACGATTCAACACAAATTTCACTTCCCGCCAACTACCTTCAACCGGAAACTACTCCCCGACAGGCTTTCCATAACTTCGGGGAATTGCGAAATTATTCGGGAATCCCGAAGAATGGGGATCTTTCACACGAAATGAACATTAAGTTGCTGCATGGTTATTATGCCTGTGTAAGTTATGTAGATGCTCAGATTGGACTGGTGTTAAAGGAGCTGAAAGAACTTGGCCTCGATGAAAATACCGTGGTAATTCTTTGGGGAGATCACGGTTACAATCTTGCCGACCATAAAATGTGGGCAAAGCACTGCAATTTCGAATCTTCCCTGCATGTGCCCATGATGATTAAAATACCAGGCAAAACAAAAGGGCAGCGCTCGGATGCAATTACAGAATACATTGACATTTACCCCAGTCTGGCTGAACTGGCTGGTCTGGATGTTCCGAAACATGTCGATGGAGAAAGCTTCATTTCGCTGATTGATGGAATGCCACGGGAAAAAGATTATGCCGTTTCAAAGTTTAATGATGGAATAACATTAATCCAGGGAGATTTATTCTATACCGAATGGTTAAACGATAAGAACCAGACTGAAGCACGAATGCTCTTCGATCATTCAACCGACTCCCTTGAACTGAACAACCTGGCGGAAAAGCCGGAGTACCGGGGAAAAGTAAAGGAACTGAATGAAATTCTTCACAACAACCTGGGCGATGATTTTTATCTTGACCGGAGAAAATAAAAAACATAGTCATGAACTTGTTAAGTAAAATCTTTTCAGCAACAGGTATACTGTTTTGCTTTATGTTTTTTTGCCCGGCATTGAATGCCGGTGAACTGGTGATATATGAACCGCCGCCCTATACCGATGCGGCGCCTGAATTTGAAGTGGAAGTGAATGGCAAAAAAGTGTTTGTATATACCTCAAGGGTTGCTGCCTTCGCCAGCTTTTCATTCAGCGGAAAGGTGGATGTAAAGGTTACCTTCGCCGCTCCGGTGTACAATCAT
>JBEPWX010000144.1:0-7380 GCA_041642235.1 Mariniphaga sp. | reverse complement strand
ACCATTTTACACTGGATTTTTTCCTAAATTATAAGCCTTATGTCTTACAATCTTTTTTGTATGTTTGCTTTCGAAGATTAAGAATCGAATAAACCTTTTAAAAGATGAAAAAATTATCGGTATTGTTCCTATCATTTTTAATGGTAGCTATGGCTGCCAATGCCAGAAAAGCGAGTGGCTTTTATGGTATGTGGAGCCTTGAAATTGAAAATGGTTCAGTCGGCTGGCTGCACATATTTGAAAAGGATGGTTTTCTTGATGCTGAACTGCTCTGGCGCTGGGGAAGTGTTTTACCGGTTCAGAATGTTTTTCTGGTTGATGACAACCACCTGGTAGTAATGCGGGCAAGTGAAGCAAACCGCGCCGGGGATGATGGAAAAGAACGAAAAATGATAATCCCCCACCTGTTTGAGATTACACGTAGCGGCGACCGTATTTCCGGAAAATCGCTGGAGCCATCGAAAGATGGAATGAAAGTTAATGAGATGAAGTTCTACGGATGGAAACTTCCGGATATGCCACCCGCTCCCGATCTTTCAAAGGTAAAATACGGAAACCCGGTAAACCTGTTTAACGGTGAAGACCTGTCGGGCTGGAAACTCCTCAATCCAAACCAGGTAAATGGATTTAAAGTAGTTGACGGAGTAATGGTAAATGATCCGGTCAAAAAAGAAGGGGAACGGATATCATACGGCAACATACGCACTGAAAAAGAGTTCCAGGATTTTAATCTGACTCTTGAGGTAAATGTGCCAAAAGGCAGCAACAGCGGAATATATCTGCGTGGCCTATACGAAGTCCAGGTGATGGATTCTTACGGCCGGGAACCAGACTCTCATAATATGGGGGCATTGTACAGCCGGATTACTCCTTCGCAGGCTGCCGAAAAACCAGCCGGCGAATGGCAGTCGATGGACATTACCCTGGTTGATCGACACGTAACTGTTATACTTAATGGAGTTACCATCATTGATAACCAGCCGGTTTATGGCCCAACCGGAGGTGCCATCAGTGGAGATGTATTTGATGACGGTCCTATTTACCTGCAGGGTGATCATGGAAAGGTTTCCTACCGGAATATGGTGCTGAGACCTGTTATAAATTAGGATTTGAGCAGGAGTATTACTCCTTTTTCAGAATAAAATATATTCAATAAAGGCGCCGGATTAAACCGGCGCTCTTTTTTTAAAAAAGGCTACGTTCATGGAATATTAATTAACATCATCTGGATAAACTTTGTTTTCCTGTCATAAAAATTCAAATGCTGTTACTATGGAATTCTTCATAAAATAATCAAATAAACCCGGCAGGTTAAGTAGTATTATATCTGAACCAGGGGAAAAAGATATCAGATTCAGGTAAAACAATTTAATTTTTTAAACATGCAATCATAAACTTTCCTTATTTTAGGAGAAATGAAATTGAACGAATAAAAATGAAATCCGTATATTATTTACTCATTGCAGGTTTGTTTATTCAAAACTTTGTTCTGGCACAACTTCCGGGCGGAACAGAAAATGAAATACAAAAACAGACAGAAATTGCACTGGAACTGTGCAAACATCTGCATCAAAATCCCGAACTATCGTTTCAGGAATTTGAAACAGCAAAACTCATGGCATCGAAACTAAGGGAAGCAGGTTTTGAAGTAACTGAAAATTTTGGCGGCAATAATGTTGCAGGCATATTGAAAAATGGAGAAGGGCCGGTTGTTATGTTACGAACCGACATGGATGCCTTACCAATAGCGGAAAAAACAGGGCTTGATTTTGCCAGTACAATAAAAACCAAAGACATCAATGGCAATGAAGTACCGGTAATGCATGCCTGTGGTCACGATATTCACATGTCGGTATGGATGGGGACCATCCAGACTCTAGTAGCAATGAAGGAGCAATGGCAGGGAACCTTGCTGGTTATTGCACAACAGGCGGAAGAATTCAGCGGAGGCGCCAGGGTAGCCATTCAGGAAGGTTTATTCACAAAGTTTCCGAAGCCGGATTATGCCATGGCCTATCACATCAACCCGGAACTTGAGGCTGGTAAAATCGGATTGGTTAGCGGCCCCATCTTTGCCGGTGTTAAATCGGCTGAAATAACAGTCTTCGGCAAAGGCGGTCATGGCGCTTATCCTGAAAAATGCATCGACCCAATTGTTATTTCCTCACGCATTATAACCAATTTACAAACGATTGTTAGTCGGGAAATTAGCCCGCTGGAACCTGTAGTAGTTACGGTTGGCTCAATACACGGAGGCACACGTCCAAATATTATTCCCGACGAGGTAAAAATGGAACTTACCCTTCGGTATTATTCTGAAGAGGCAATTGATAAGGTGGTAGAAGGAATTGAAAGGATTAGCAATGCAGCCGCCAAAATGGCAGGGATGCCCGACAATCAATTACCTGATGTAGATGTAAGTGATACATACACCCCTCCGGTACTGAATGATCCAAAACTGTATGAGAAACTTTACAGTTATGCTTCAGAATTAATTGGCAGGGAGAATATTATAAAAACCACTCCTGCTATGGTAGGGGAAGATTTTGGAATGTATGGCCGAACTCCGGAACAAGTTCCAATAAGCCTTATTTGGCTTGGAAGCACCAGTCAGCAACGAATGAAACAACTAAGAGCTGAAGGGAAGGAACCTCATCCTCTTCATTCGCCCTACCTGAATCCGGATTATAAAAAAACCATTGAAACAGGTATTAAAGTAATGACCGGAAATGTAATCGGATTGATGAACAATAATTAAAAACCGGAATAGCATAGAAACCTTCATATTAACTATTCAGCAAAATAGAATCAGTTACACTTCCCGGGCTATTAACCAGCCAGTGTAGAGAATATAAAAGCTAATTAATACAGCAGCTTCCCACCTGTCGAGTTTTTTGCGTCCTCCGGTAAACATGGCTATAAACAGAAATACCGTTCCACCCATTAAAACATAGAGATCGATATTAAAAACAGGATTGTAGGCAATTGGACTGATTAATGCACTAACTGAAATAATCAGAAAAATATTGAAAATATTGGAACCGATAATATTTCCTACCGCAATGTTTGTGTTTTTCCTGAAAGCAGCTACCACCGAAGTGGCAAGTTCAGGCAAAGATGTCCCTATTGCTACAATAGTAAATCCAATTATTTTTTCACTTACTCCCAGAAAAGTAGCAATTTCAACGGCACTGTCAATCACAAGTTTTCCTCCGATTATAAGTCCCGCAAGACCAAGAATTATGAAAATTATAGTCTTTGAAGTTGAAAGTTGTTTTGGAACCAGCTCATTGGGTGTTTGATCGGTTTTAAGCTGCCGGTACATATAATACAGGAATAAAGAAAAGAATATCAACAGAATTGAGCCATTTATCCTTGAAAGCACAGGTGAATCCATCAGGAAAAAATTATTGGCAAACAAAAAAAGCATCACTGCTGCAAAAAGTGACAGAGGAATTTCACGCCATATGGTACGTGACTGCACTACCAGGGGGTAAATTAAGCCGGTGATGCCTAAAACCAGAAAAATATTGGCCACATTGCTGCCAATGACATTTCCAAATACAATATCGTGAAAACCATTTCCTGAAGCAATTATATTGACTACCAGCTCTGGGGCTGAAGTTCCAAACGCCACAACAGTTAATCCGATAGCCAAATCGGAAACATGATATCTTTTTGCCAGTGCTGAAGCACCGCTTACCAGCCAGTCGGCTCCCTTTATTAAAAGTGCCAGACCAAATATCAACAATAAAATATTGAGTAACATCTTTTATTTTTATATAACCAACTTCAGCTTAGCAGGTTTATGTCCACATCCAATTCTAATTCCGGCAAAGCTGTTAAATCAAGAATTATTACAAGAAACATCGGGACTAAATTAAACTTTTAAAGATGAATTCCTATCATCAGAGCATATAGGTTAACAATCTGTAATTTCAAGTAAATAATTATTTCTTCAGTTGAAATAGAATGAAATATGGAAAAGTATGCTCATGGTGTACGAATATACTATATAAAGGATTAAACCGTCATATCCTTCCATCATTATTAAACTTTCAGAGGCGGCAGTAGTACAGCATATTTTAAATACCCCCTACACTAATGCAGAATGGTGAAATCAGCAGAAACAGCAAACGAATTCTAGTTTTCAGCAAAATGAAAGCCAAACCTGCAATGGCTTCCCAGCAAACGACCTCTCCATGCAAAAGAATTAGAGAAAATGCATGTTGTTCAACAATTCATAACAAATCATTAATTAAAACCTTCATGATATTTAATGAAATGAACATATAATGGATGATCTTTTCTTCAAAGCAGTGTGTCCGTTCCAACATTTATTTTATATTTGATTTTCATTCACTTTTATCCATGAGCAAAGATGTCAAATCAAAAAGATGTAAGGAAGAGCCCACTTCCGGAATGCATTGGAAATCATCAATAGATGAACGGATTTCATTTTCGAGTTTAATTTCAAATGGATTGAATCAGAAACATTAAATACAAATTCAGTAGAAATAAAATGGAAAAAATAACCAATTCAAGAAGAGATTTTATAAGAAAATCGGCAGGAGTTTCTGCCACCATTATGGCTGGAGGAATTCTTCCGGGTTTCAGTGCTTCCAGTTATCGCAGAATTATGGGTGCCAATGATATGCTACGTGCATCGGTGATGGGTGTTAACTCACGCGGGAATGCGCTGGCTCAAAATTTTGCTTTTCAGGAAAACTGCGAGGTAATCCATGTATGTGATGTAGATTCACGTGCTATAGAAAAATGTATTGGTTCGGTTCAGAAGGTTCAAAACAAACAGCCACAGGGATTTGGAGATTTCAGAAAATCACTGGAAAGCAAAGATGTTGATATCATGGTTATTGCACCACCAGATCACTGGCATGCACCGGCAGCATTGCTTGCTATGCAGGCTGGCAAACATGTTTATCTTGAGAAACCCTGCAGCCATAATCCAAGAGAAGGAGAAATTTTAATTGATGCCTCAAAAAGGTACAACAAATCGGTACAAATGGGTAACCAGCGTCGTTCCTACCCCAATGTTGTAAAGGGAATTGAGGAATTAAAAAATGGAATAATCGGCAGGCCTTATTTTGGCAAAAGCTGGTATACCAACAACCGGGGTCCCATTGGAGAGGGCAAAAAAGTGGATGTTCCCGGCTGGCTCAACTGGGATTTATGGCAGGGACCAGCTCCGCGCACAGACTATAAAGACAACATTGTGCACTACAACTGGCACTGGTTCTGGCACTGGGGAACAGGTGAAGCTCTTAATAATGGCACCCATATGATAGACCTTCTGCGGTGGGGATTTGGAGTGGATTATCCGGTAAAAGTAAGCTCGAACGGTGGACGCTACCATTATAACGACGACTGGGAGACCCCGGACACCCAGGTCATAAACCTTGATTTTGAAGGAGATATTTCTATGACATGGGAAGGCAGGAGCTGTAATGGAAAACCAATTGAAGGTACTTCAGTCGGTGTTATTTTCTATGGTGAAAAAGGCAGTATGTTTATTTCAGGAGGGAATGAATACACTGTATATGATCTTAAAAATAATGTTATTAAAGAGGTCAAAGATTCAAGAAAGGTAGACGCCCGTGATGCCGCTAATCCTTCGGGTCACCTGGACTCACAGCATATACGTAACCTTTTCAATAATATTATCTCTGGTGATCCGCTGGTTGCTGATATTGAATCAGGCCATAAGAGTACACTTTTGGTACAACTCGGTAATATAGCACAACGCGTTGGGCATTCGCTGGAGATTAATCCAAAAAATGGCCATATTGTTGGTGACAGAAAGGCACAGCAGCTTTGGTCGCGGGATTATGAAAAAGGATGGGAAATGAAACTCTAATTAAAAACAATAATGAATTCAAGACGACATTTTATTAAAACCACTGGAAAAGGAGTGGCATTGGCTACTGTTGCACCAGGAATTATAACAAGGAAAGCTTTTGCTGATCAGGGACAAAAGAATATACGGATAGGAATTATTGGGGCTGAAAATTCCCATACCATTGGATTCGGAAGAATGTTTAATACCGACAAAAAATTTCCTGGTATGGAAGTAAAATATGTCTGGGGTGAAACAGAAGCATTTGCCCAAAATGCTATGGAAAAAGGAAACATTCCGAACATGGTTAAAGACCCCGTAGATATGCTGGGAAAAATTGATGCCTTAATAGTAGATCACCGCCATGCTAAATACCACCTGGAACCTGCTATTCCGTTCATTGAAGAAAAAATTCCTACTTTTATAGACAAGCCATTCTGTTACAGGGCGAAAGAAGGAAAAGAATTCCTTCAGCTGGCACGTAAAACAGGAACACCTGTAACCTCTTATAGTTCCGTTGCCCATAGTGCAGCAACATTCGATCTGAAAGAGCAGGTGAGAAATATGGAAGGGATTACCCAGGTAATCCGGACCGGACCGGCTGATTTTACTTCTCAATACGGAGGCATCTTCTTTTATGGAGTGCACATTGTTCAACCTTTGCTGTATATTTTCGGCGAAGATGTTGAGCAGGTAAGAGTCAGCAGAAATGGAAGCTATGGTAATGCCACCCTGAAATTTTCATCCGGGTTGTTTGCAACACTTATTATTAAGGAAAAAGCCAGAGGTTGGGAAACATTCGTTGAAACACCCAAACAACTTGTGGAATTAAAACCAAGGGTTGAAAACTCTGATCCTCCTAAAAATTATGCAGATATGGCAGAAATGTTCCGGACAGGCAAAGAACCCCGTACTCATCAAAGTATTTTAAACTGTGTGTCTGTACTTGAAGCACTGGAGAAATCGGGTAAAACCCAAAAATGGGTAGAAGTAAAATATCATCTTTTATGATTATTTTATTAAGGACTACTTTTTTATTAAATTTTAAGTATTTTCATCTTTTAAAAAAAAATGAATTGATAAGAACTTATAGCATAATTTGAGTAATTCTACAATTATAAGGGTTTATTAATTATTTTAAGAATTTCCAATCTTACGGTTCAGTATGAAATGACAGAACAGGATAAAATTGGGAGTTTTTTAAACGAGAAAATATACCAGATTCAGAAAAATATAAAGTTTAGTTCCGGGAAAGTTGAATAATACAGAAAAATGCATTAAACTGCAAAAACTTTTAAAAATATAATATACACTACTATGAATACCAGGGCTATAAAAACAAGACTCAGCTTCACGATTACTTTTCTTTTCTTATTTATGATGAATGAAATGAATGCACAACAGGTAATTGAAGGAATTCATTATCATACCGGTCAACCGGTACAGATAACTGTCAGTAACGGAATGATTGAAAACATTAAGGTAGTCGATAAACCGGCAGCAGAAAATCCGGTATATATTGCACC
>JBEPWX010000143.1:0-7383 GCA_041642235.1 Mariniphaga sp. | reverse complement strand
AATATATTTCCTACACATACTTACGGGAATTTGATGATGTTCTATAGAAAAGGATTATTAATAAATCTCTTTCCTGGAACTATTGAATTTACAGTCCTGAAATTACAATCGGTTTTTCTTCTTCCTAAGGTTTAAAAACCAATTCAAAAAGAGTAACGGTGCATACCTGAACCAGATTAAATTCAATTGCACCTGTTGTTTGTATGGTGTTGATCTGTTCATAATATATCAAAGGAAAACCGCTTTAGCAGGCTACCAAGGTGCATATTGCATTTCATTTGCCATGATTTAAAAATCTTTGTCTTTTAACCTATAATAATTTCATCGCTGTACTTTTCTGCAAGAAGAATAAACCACATCATAATTTTTAACTGGAAACTATGATTAACCCCTGCATTTTTTATCTTTGCGGCGCATTTCTGCTTTACATAGGTAAGGCTTTAAAACAGTTAAAAATGAATTTTGTAGAAGACCTGCAATGGAGGGGCATGCTTCATGACATTATGCCCGGGACGGAAGAACAACTGGAAAAAGAACAAACATCAGCCTACCTGGGCATTGACCCTACTGCCGACTCACTACATATTGGGCACCTGGTGGGGGTAATGGTACTGAGGCATTTTCAGCTGGCCGGGCATAAGCCAATCGCCCTGATAGGCGGCGCCACCGGGATGATAGGCGATCCTTCGGGTAAATCGGAAGAGCGCAACCTGCTCGATGAAAAAACGTTGCGCCACAACCAGGAGTGCATAAAAAAACAACTGGCAAAATTCCTCGATTTTGAAACCAATGCTTCCAATACTGCAGTACTGGTTAATAACTACGATTGGATGAAGGAAATTTCTTTCCTTGAATTCATCCGCGACATTGGCAAGCACATCACTGTAAATTATATGATGGCCAAGGATTCTGTAAAAAAACGCCTGGGAGCAGAATCAAAAGACGGCATGTCGTTTACCGAATTTACCTATCAACTGGTGCAGGGGTTCGACTTTTTATGGCTCTACAAGAATATGAACTGCAAACTGCAGATGGGGGGGTCCGATCAATGGGGCAACATCACCACCGGCACCGAACTTATTCGCCGTAAGGCAGGTGGCGACGCTTTTGCCCTTACCGTGCCACTTATTACCAAAGCCGATGGTTCAAAGTTCGGAAAAACCGAGCAAGGCAATATTTGGCTGGACCCTGAGCGTACCTCACCCTATCAATTTTATCAGTTCTGGCTCAATACATCAGATATCGACGCCGAAAAATACATTAAAATTTTTACTCCCCTCAGCAAAAATACAGTGGTTGACCTGGTTGCTGAACATCAAAAGGCTCCCCATGAACGATTGCTTCAAAAACGGCTGGCAAAAGAGGTAACTATTATGGTACATTCAAAAGAAGATTATGAAATGGCAGTTGAAGCATCACAAATTCTTTTCGGTAAAGGTACTGCCGAACAACTTAAAAAGCTGGATGAACGCACATTCCTTTCAATATTTGAAGGCGTACCGCAATTTTTTATCCCAAAAACTGAACTTGAAAGTGGTATCAATGTAGTGGATTTACTTGCAGAAAAAACAAGTGTTTTCCCCTCCAGAGGAGAATTGCGCAGAACCATCAAAGGAAATGGTCTGGCCATCAACAAAGAAAAAATTACTGATGAAACCATAGCGATAGATGTAAATTTTTTAATCGGTGGGAAATATATTCTTGCACAAAAAGGAAAAAAGAATTACTCTCTGATTATTGCCCGCTAAAGAAACCATAACAGAATTATATACTAAAAGCCGTTAAGAACCGTTGCATTATAGCAATAAATAGGAACCATCTATATGAATAATTTTTTTGACAACCAAAGAATTTTTGAGTTAATATGGAAACGTAAGTTTCACTTTATAATCATAGGAATCATTGCCATAATTCTTGCATCTGTTTTCTCCGGACCCGGATTTATAAGACCAAAATATAAATCTACTGCCCGGATATACCCGACCAATTTAGGTGAGATGAGTGAAGAGTCAAAAACAGAACAAATGATGGAGATATTAAATTCAAATGTGGTAAAATTCAGGATGTTTGATGCATTTGGAGGAAAAGATATATTTAAAATTGATAAGGAGGATCCGCATTACCTGACTTATATTATGGCCAACTATAATAAGAATATTAAAGCCTCGAAAACCCCAAATGAAACTGTTGAAATAAAGGTAATGGCATATGATCCGCAAATAGCAAGCGATATGTGTGATTCTATTATTCGTTTTTACAATCAGGCAGTTGGTAACATGTATCGTGCAAAAAATTGGGAGTTGGTATTAATCTCTCAAAACCAACTGCAAAAAAAACAAAGGGAAGCTGATTCACTGATTGCCAGATTAAACCAGATTCGCACTGAAACAGGTATTGTTGATGTTGTCAGCCAGGTTCCTGAAGTTACCCGTGGCTATGTTAAAGCACTGGTTGAAGGTGGAAATAATTCTACTGACATTAACCGGATAAAGGACATTTTCCACAATACTCTACAAAAAGGAGCAGAAGTACGTTCACTGGAAGTTAGTTTTGATCATGTTCTTCAGGAAATAGAACGTATTAAAGCAATCTATGAACTGAACCTGAATGAATATGAAAAGGACATTACCTACAGTCATGTTGTTGAATTTCCGTTTGCCGCAGATGAAAAATCATATCCCGTGCGCTGGATAATTGTTTTTTTCTCAACATTGTCGGCTGTTTTTTTAGCCTTATTGGTTTTTTTGGTACTTGATTATAAAAAAGAAGAACAACATTAATATTGTTTCAAAAGGCAACCATAAAAATTTACCTTTTTTACCTTATCTCAATAAGCTTTATTTTATTGAATCTATTTGTAATGGTAAGAAAGGATTCACTGGCAGCTAATGCGTTGCCTTTTCTTTTGGCAGTTGGCCTATATGTAGTTTTTTCATTCGATAAGCTGATTTATTTTGTTGTTTTTTTTACACCGCTGTCGATTGAACTCAGCAGGGTTATGCCCGAATTCGGTTTTGACATGTACCTACCTACAGAACCTGTGCTATTTGGCATAATGGTTCTCTTCTTTTTAAAGTTGTTACATGAAAGGAAATTTAACCGGAAAATACTATTGCATCCTGTTTCACTTGCCATTTACCTCAATCTGTTATGGCTTTTTTTAACCAGCCTGACCAGTTCAATGCCGGTTGTCTCTTTTAAATTTCTACTTGCCCGTTTATGGTTTCTTGTAGCATTTTATTTTTTAATGGCTAAAATCTTTTCGCAGGGGAAAAACATAGAAAAATATGTTTGGCTATACTTAGCCGCATTCCTAATAGTAATAGCCTATTCAATAACCCGGCATTGGGGATATGGATTACTGAACAAACAGGCTGCACATTTTGTAGTTGTTCCGTTTTATAACGATCACACTTCATATGGTGCAGCGCTTGCTATGTACCTGCCATTCACAGCATGGTTTGCACTTAGCCGCACCTATTCAATTAAGACCCGGATTTATGCTGCAGCCGTGTTAGGGATTTTACTGATTGCATTTATTTTATCATACAGTCGTGCCGCCTGGTTGAGCATGATTGTTGCATTAACTGTTTTGGCAGTCATCAAATTAAAAATTCGTTTTAAAGTCATAGCCATTACATCGGTCATAGTTTTAGGTTTTATTTTCACCTTTCAAACACAGATAGTTATGTATCTGGAACGCAATTCCGATGAATCATCTTCCAACCTGACAGAACATTTCTCATCCATGACCAACATTTCATCAGATGCTTCGAATCTTGAACGGTTAAACAGGTGGAATTCAGCTATTCGTATGTTTAAGGAAAGACCAGTATTTGGATTTGGCCCTGGCACATATATGTTTCAATATGCCAGGTACCAGATGAAAAAAGACCGCACCATAATCAGCACCAATTCAGGTGATGCCGGAAATGCCCACAGTGAATACCTGGGCCCGCTTTCCGAATCCGGAATAGGCGGTCTGGCAACTTTTCTGATAATAATCTTTACAGTAGTCTATATCGCCATCAATACCTGGTCCCGGCTAACCAATTACCGCCTAAAAGGTCTTCTGCTGACAGCGCTGATTAGTCTTGTAACATACTACATCCATGGCTTTTTAAATAATTTTCTTGACACCGATAAGCTCTCGGTTCCTTTTTGGGGGTTTACTGCTATGATTGTCGCAATTGATATTTATTCCCGACAAACTCCGGAACAGCAACAAAAAAATCCGCTCTGAGATTCAAACCGGGAATCAAAATGCTTTTTTTACGCTCATTGTTTTACACGTTCACTGTAAGAACGGTCACGTGTATCAATTTTTATCACCTCTCCCTCACCGATAAACATAGGCACCATAATTTCAGCACCTGTTTCGAGAGTAGCTGGTTTCAGTGCTGTTGAACTTGCAGTATTTCCCTTTTCACCTTCAATGGTCTGGGTTACCTGGAGTTCAACAAAAGGTGGCATCTCAGCGGTTAATGGAGTTTCTGTTTCATCATGAAATTGAATTTCTACAATCTGGCCTTCCTTCATCAGGTCAGAGTTTTCAATCATACTTTCAGGAATTGAGATTTGCTCAAACGTTTCCGTATTCATAAAATTAAAACCCATATCATCTTTATACAAATACTGATACTGACGGCGCTCTACCCTTACCTCATCTACCTTTACACCAGAATTGAAGGTATTTTCAATGACTCTGCCTGTTTTAACATTTTTGAGTTTTGTACGGACAAATGCCGGGCCTTTACCTGGTTTTACGTGCAAAAAATGTACGATAGTATAAATATCGTCTTTGAATAAAAGGCACATCCCGTTTCTAAAATCTGCTGTTGAAGCCATGAATTCTTATTTTTTCATTTTAACGCTGCAAAAATAATTAAATCCGTTAATAATCAATCAACTCCTGAATGAATAGAAAAATAAAAACCAGTTATCTGAAAGCCTGTTCTTTCCCATCTACCTGATAGCTCTGCATTTCAGCCCGTAAGGCACCCACACGCATATCAAATTCAAGAAGGATCGGAAGTTTTGTTTTTTTTGAAACATAAAACTTCAAACCATCCGAACGTTTTAAAACTTTTCCTTTATCGACTACGGGTGCCAGGATATAACTGTTAACTTTCCCGTTATCGGTATCCAGTGTTTCATCTCCAAGATACTTAACTGTTACATTTGAGATTTCATCGGCATGAAAAGTAGGCATTGTAACCTCCAGCCCCTGCTGCATACCATCTTCGAGGTAATGTTCTATAAAATAAAAAAAGACAGAAATGATATCCACCAGGTTATCGGGAGTACTTCGCCATCCGGATTTTTGGCTCTTGATGGAATCAACTTCATGATAATAATAGGTTTCATTATACCACCGGTATTGTCCTTCCTTTATATTACGAATTGATTTCAGCGGAAGACGGGTTTCATAATCAACAATAGTTTCATACACATCGTTAACACCAAATAGTTTGTCGGGAAGCCCCGTGGTGCGGCCAACCACATAATAATGTTTTGCTTTTTGATCGTTAAAAATTGTATCAGATATCACAATTTTTGCTTCACCTCCTTTAATAAAGCCAAATTTCAGATTAAAATTTATTGTTTCTTTTTTGGCTTCTGAAACAAGTGAAAGTAAAATTACCATTATGGCAGTAATAAAAATATTTTTCATATATATTTCTTTTTTCCAGGCACTGTTGCAATAAAATTTTTCAAATAAAAAGGTTCAAAATATGCAACATCTTCCCAATCGTTATTCATATATTTTTCTTCAGAATAATTAATCATAAATCGTGCCGAAGCTTTTGAGGGGCCTGCAAACAATGCATTGGGATGAAAAAGTTCCTGCCTGCATTTTTCTGCACCATTACCGAAGAACAATACATGGTGCTGTTCGAAAAGGGAAGAAAAGGAATTCTTATCAATTATCTTTGCTGAGACCGGTCTGATTGGCTCTCCGTCAGCATTATAAACAGCAGTATATACTTCCATCCTCCGGGCGTCGATCATAGGACAAAAAAGTGCAGATTCCTCCCTTTTTCCGAGATATCGCTCCTGGTTTGCAGCTGTATATCTTCCTAAAACCTCCAAAGTTCCCACAGCCAACAAAGGTATATCGAGCGAAAAACACAATCCCTTTGCTACCGATACCCCAATACGTAAGCCAGTATAAGAACCAGGACCTTTACTTACAGCAACTGCATTTAATTTACGGGGAGAAAATCCTTTTTCACTAAAAATTTCTTCAATGAAAACTGTTAACATTTGTGAATGGTTCAGACCTTCACTGCTCTCCCTTTCAAAAAGTACCTGACCATCTTGTGCTACATTTACGGCACATACTTCAGTTGATGTTTCTATATTTAAAATTACTGCCATTTATTTTCCATAAAAAAACAAAAATACGCATTCGTTTTCAATTAAATAATCTATGAAAATTCAGCCAAAGTATTCAAATCAAAAAATCAATTTTCGTGCTGCCTAAATGATCGGCTACAGTTTTCAGCTAAAAGAGAATGCATTTATCAGCATATAAATTTTAGCAGTGATGGCATCACGGCAGGTATGCGCAATAAGTTCATTTTTTTTTGATTAAGTGATGTATTCCCAAAACCTTTACCTGGTATTTCTCATCCGGAAGAACAAAGTAACTCATGATGGGATGAGTATTTTATATTCCTGCCTGTCATAAATACAATTCATTCTAAATTAGGTTAATTTTTTCCATACAATAATTCAGGAAATAATGTGTAATGTTGCTACAACAACAAACAATATCAGAAACAGGAATTCACTCCAAAAGCGGCTTTTCATAAATACAAATAGATTTGTTATCAGAAAGGTAACCGGTATAATTGTGATCAACAGCATTTCCTGCGATACAGCGGGTATAAATGTCAGGCCTGCAATTGAGCAGAGAAAAATCAGAAAAAAAACAATATAGAATTTTCGGGTGCTTACTTTTTTAGTGTCATAATCTTTTATAATTTTAATACTACCTAATGCTGTCAAAATCAATAGTAAGCCTGAATAAATCTGCAATTCAGTGTTTTTGAAGTAATAGTTATTATATGTAAATATATTAGATTCTAAAATTCCTATTAATTCAGGCACAGCATCCACAAAAAATGCATAACTTATTGCAAAAATAAAAGGCACTATAACCCCGGTAATCATAATCAGAAATTCCCTCCACTTTTTTTCCCGGGAGAGCGTTCCAATTCCAATAAGAAAAGCAGGCAATAACACCAGCACATTAATATAAAACAAAGCAGAAATACCAATAAAAAAACCTGAATCAAAAGCAGCAGAAAAAGGCCGAGGCTGATCATAAGCATTTAATAACCGATATAATGCAATTAGAAAAAAAACTGTACTAAA
>JBEPWX010000142.1:0-7417 GCA_041642235.1 Mariniphaga sp. | reverse complement strand
TCAAAGAATAGCTGATTTATCGACTTATCAAATTTTGCTTTGTAAATATTGCCTGAATGCTTCGTCCAGCCACTAATAACCTCGGAACCGTAAATTTTAGGCTTCGAACCTGTTCCATAAGCACCAAAAACAATTGGACTTGAAGATGTTCCTGAAGTTTTTACTGTTATTGTACCAGTCCAGGCATCTCCTTTTTTAAACAAAATCTTATCTCCTGCCTTATATGAAAAAGAATTAACTTTCGATAAAGTTTTCCATGGCTGGTCTGATGTGGTACCTGAATTGGAATCACTCCCCGAATTACTTACATAATAAATAGTTGCATTCCCTACCAGAGTAATTAAGCTCAAAGAAAACAACAAAAATATTCTTAAATTAAAAATTTTAATCCCCTTCTTATTGATGTAGTTTAATCTTCTTATGCTTGTTAAAGGAGCATAACATTTCTTCACTAAATTGAATAACATAATCTAAATGATTTAATGATTTAACCGTTCATAATATCTTGGGGGCAAATATAGATTTATGCCTAGCGCGGGTTGAAGTTTATTTGCTGATTCTGTAGGGTATAAAGTACTGATTGTGTTTTCAGTTGTTACTCACTTATAGTATAAAAACTGATTACTCCCCGGAATAAATCACTGAATGGTATTCATAAAATAGCATGAAGACTGGTGCCTGCAGATAACCGTATGAATATCTTCCGCTGATTAAAAAATAAGGAAGTCCGCCACCTTAAAAAAAGTCAGGCAGATTAAAAGTAGGTTCGTGTGAAAAACACCTCAGGATTTTTTTGGATATTCCCAGCACAGCCTTTTGCAATAAAAGCTGCCGAAAATTGTATTATACTATACTAAAGCAGTAAGTGGTAATTATTTCCCGAAAAGAATAATTGATGTAAATGGTTGCAATTCTATAGTACCCGTAACATTATTTCCATCAATATCTTTGAAAAGTTGGTTGCCAAGTTCAATGGTTTTTAGCTGTTTTGTGTCGTTATAATACAGATGTTCTTTCTCTCCCGGGACCAACGGTTTTAGGTTTACTACGGAATTTGCATCCTGTCCGGAAAATGATTTCCATTCATCAAAATCGTAATATGGTGAATTACATTTAAAAATGCCATCCGTAGCATAAGGATTTATATACTTATTGTTTTCGAACAATGCGTTACCTGCTGATATGTTTATAAACACCTGCCTTTTCAAATAATCATCTTTGTCGCTTGCAGCAACCATTATATTTTCACTGATGCTACTTTTTCCGGTGCCGCTGTATTTTACAACATGAATGGATTGTCGTGCATCAAATATAGTATTCTTCCGAACTACAGTATTTTCCACCTGATGTATATATATACCTGAATTCGTGCAATGTGCAATAGTATTATTTTCAATGGTTACTCCCCTGGCACTTCTGTCAATATATATCCCTTCCCCAAAATCACGGCCGGAAGTATATCCGTATTTCTCTCCTACAACATTCAGAATAATATTATTCCTGATGATACTTCCTTCCGGTCCGGCAGGTTCAGATCGATTATACCAACTGGTATAAATTCCGCCATTATCTCCCTTCAGAAGACATACGTTTTTAATAAAATTATACTCAATAATATTATTTGGTTTTGCAAATAATATCCCATTATATCCTGTTTCAGTAATCCGATTATGCCTGATGACATTATTCCCTTCCTCTCCGGCAATGTATACTCCACCACCATAATTATCTTCTCCGGTACCGGTTAAACCAATATTTTCAAATAAAGCAACTTCCGATATTTCATTATCTGCAATTAATGAATAGGATAACCGGCCAAATATTCCATAATGATTGACACCCTTAATTGTGTTATTTGAAATAGTAACATGAAGTGCATTTTGCGGCGAACTGATTCCAAATCCATCCATATAAGAAATATCATTACCGCTGATTAATATATTATCACTTTTTACACTGTTTATTCCTGTATTTGCCTGTTGCAGAATTTCAAAGTCCTGAATAACAATATGATCTTTACTGCCAATATAAAATCCATCCTCATGAACTGATCCTCTAATAATGTAATTACCTGGTGAATCTCCTTTCGGTGTCCAAAGATATATGGTATTTGCAACCTCATCATAAAACCATTCTCCTGGTTGATCCAGAAATTCCAGCTTATTCATCAGGAAAAAACCTAATCCATTTTTCAATGGTTTTCTTGGAGCTTCATTTAATGTTATTGATTTTGAACTGGAAGAAATAACTTCTTTTAGATCTGTAGTATAATAATAAGTCCTTCCAAACCATTTTGCTCCTGTATAATCAATTCCTGAATTTAATTCATCGGCAATAAATTTATCTGACCCCTCAGTTGAACTAATAAACAGGTACCCAATATTAGGATGTCTGGCAACTGTCATACGCTCATCATTTATAAACACTTGATTTATTTTTTTACTAAATCTTGCTTTATAAATATTTTTTGAATGCTTGATCCATCCTGTTATTATCTCAGAACCATAAATTCTGGGCTTTGCACCTCTGCCATAAGCTCCGTAAACAACAGGTTTCCCTTCAAATCCCCACATATTTACAGCAATAGTACCACTCCATTCATCACCCCTTCTAAATAAAATACTATCGCCAGGCTTGGGAACAAAATCATTCAATTGTTTCAGCGACTTCCAGGCCTGAGCAGGACTTGTTCCTGACTTGGAATCATCTCCCGATGTGCTTAAATAATAATTGGTTGAATGAGAATTAAACGTATTCAAAAGAATTACTGAAAAAATAACTAGAACATGCATAACCCCAACTTTTATTTTCAATACGCTTATACTCATACTTCTACTTTATAAAAATTACATGTCTATGTGGATAACAAAGCTAAAAAAATATTGTTCTTCAACATATTAGCTCAGATTCACTGCGTTATAATGCATAAGTTATGCCTAATAAACATTTTAATATTAAAAAATGAAGAATTTAGTCTTCATTAACAAAACTAATTGATGCACAACTTATCAAAGTTGTAAATTTGCCGTTTAACAGGTAATAAAATTCAAATCAATAAATTAACAGTTAATTATGGAAAGAATAGCAGATGTAGTTAAGCCAGGTGTAGTAACCGGTACCGACTTACAATACATTTTTAAAGTAGCCCAGAAAAACAAATTCGCTCTTCCCGCGGTAAATGTTGTAGGATCATCATCCATAAATGCCGTTATGGAAGCTGCGAAAGCAGCAAATGCGCCGGTTATGATACAGTTTTCAAATGGTGGAGCTGCCTTCAATGCAGGTAAAGGATTAAAAATGGAAGGCCAGCAGGCTGCTATCCTTGGAGCAATTGCAGGTGCAAAACATATTCATACACTGGCAGAGGCTTATGGCGTAAGGGTCGTTCTCCATACCGACCATGCCGCAAAAAAATTATTGCCCTGGATTGATGGCTTACTCGATGCCGGTGAAAAATTCTTTGCCGAAACAGGAAAACCATTATTCAGCTCTCATATGCTCGACCTTTCAGAAGAACCATTGACAGAAAATATCGAAATCTGCAAAAAATATCTTGAGCGTATGAGCAAAATTAACATGACGCTCGAAATAGAACTTGGTATCACTGGTGGCGAAGAAGATGGCGTAGACAATACCGATGTTGACAGTTCGAAATTATATACACAACCCGAAGAAGTTAGCTATGCCTACGAAGAACTCAGCAAGGTAAGTCCGAATTTTACCATTGCTGCTTCATTCGGTAATGTTCATGGAGTCTATAAACCCGGTAATGTAAAACTTCAGCCAATTATACTGAAGAAATCACAGGAATACATTCGTGAAAAACTGGGCATCTCTGATGAACTGCCGGTGGATTTTGTTTTCCACGGAGGTTCAGGCTCATCGGTTGAAGAAATCCGCGAAGCTATTGAATACGGAGTGGTGAAAATGAACATCGACACCGATACCCAGTGGGCTTACTGGGACGGAATCAGGAAGTACGAAGCTCAAAAGCATGATTACCTGCAGAGTCAAATCGGTAACCCTGACGGAGAAGACAAACCCAATAAAAAGTACTACGATCCGCGTGTCTGGATTCGCCAGGCTGAAGAAGCAGTGATTGCCCGCCTGCAACATGCTTTTAAAGATTTAAATGCGATAAACAGTATCTAGGCATCTAAATAATAATTAAAAAATAAACGGGAGCATAATATTTTGAACTCCCGTTTTTTTTTGCAGAATATCCCTGCCCGGAAGGGAAAGTTCGTAGTTCACATCTTAATCCTGCATGAATAATGTATTTTGCCCGAGGCATAATTATTTAGCAGTAAGTGCAAAATAATGCAGCGGTTTCTCCTCCTGCTAAGAAGGAGTACCCAGGGTTACCTGGGGGAGGTGGTGAATCTCCTGTTGGTGAATGTTATATAAATAAGGTGATTCATCTGAAGTATATTTCCGTTGGCTCAGATCAAAAAATGGGGGTTTTAATTAATACTGAGCATTATTTGCTTAAATCTTTTAACCTGATGTTTCTAAATTTTAATTCTGACCCATGTCCCAGGAAACCAATATACCCTTTATCCCGTTTAAGCCCTGGATGTTTTTTACCGTCAAGAGTACCGTTTTCGCGGGCATAAGAAATATCACCATCTAAAATAACCGTTCCGTTTAATGTAACTTTTATTTTCGTCCCTTTTACCACAACTTCCTGTTCATTCCATTCCCCAACCGAATTCAGGTAACCACGTTTGGCAGCAATGACACCATAGACAGAACCATGATACTGATATTCTTTTAAGTTGGCATAAACCGGAGCAGTATTATCAATAATCTGAAGTTCCATGCCTGCATATGCAGCATCACCCTTAAGAGGGGCCCTTATGCCAAGTCCGTTGTTTGCACCCGGTGTTAGCTGAAAATCAAACTTAAAGATAAAATCACTGTATTCATTTTCTGTAAAAAGATTTCCATGTCCACCCCTTGCAGGTTGCACAACCAGCTCACCATCCTGTGCAAAATAATCGGTTTTGTTTCCCTGCCAGCCATCCAGGTTCATGCCGTTAAACAACGACACGAACCCTTCGGCTTTTTCCTCTTCTGTTAAACCTATTTCTTCAGTTTTAATTTCTTTTATATAGATATCCCGAAAGGCCAAATCGGAACCATGAGCCTGTAATTCTATGGCTCCTTTATCAAAAACAGGAATACTTCGATCCCAAAAATTTTCCAATGGCACATTATCTACTACCCGTTCACCATTCAAAACTACAGTCACATTTTCACCAATCATTTTAATGCGAAAGGTATTCCATTCACCTATTGGATTGTCAGCCACTTTTAATGGTTTGCTTTCATACTTCTTGTTGTTGTATAATCCACCTGAACCAACCTGAGCCCCCACATCAACACGGGCAGTATCCCATATCTGCACCTGAGGTGTTCCCCTCAGATACAACCCGCTATCACCATCTTTAGTGATGCGCCAGTCGACCAATAATTCAAAGTCACCATATTCCTTTACTGAACAGAGATTATCGCCGCTTCCGTTGAATACAATAGTATTATCTTTCACTGCCCAGTTCACTGCCATTTTTTTATTTGCCTCTTCCTGTTTTTGGGCCAACTCTTCCTCTCCCATTTTTGAGCGGGTAATTGGATTACCAACCAATCCCTGCCAGCCTTCAAGATTTTTGCCGTTAAACATAGATACATAACCTTCTTCTTCAGGCATCTTGTCCAGGTAATTATTAATGTTGATAATATCGTATTCGCTTTCTTCTCCCGTCAGTACCGAGGTAACCCTTTTAAGCAAATTCTTCACTTTTCTGCCTGAAAAGTTATTTTTACCATTTGAATCGGGCAGGGCAATCTTCATAATGCCTCGTGCAGCAGCCTGCTGCAATTCTGTATCGTCGAGATATTGTTCAAGATAAACTAATGAAAGAAATGTTTTCAGATTTCCAATAGCATTAATTACCAACTGCTGATCGTTGGTTCCCGAAGCATAAGGCATAATCTTCCGGTATTGCAGCAACTTCTGATCATCGGGCAGGTGAGCAGAACGTACCTGGCGAACAAAGCTTGCAAATGCCTTTGAACGGTATTCACCCTGTGAATTTTCAGCAATTTCATAGAGGGAAGCAGCGGCTGAATAATCTTTCCAACTGGTAAGTGCTTCGAAAGCAGTTTCTTTTAATGTCCCTGATGAAGTATTAAAATATTCTGAAACAGTATTTAAAGCTATTTCACCACCTATTTCAGGAAGTATTGCTATTATGCGTTCCTTTTTTTGTGAAGTTTGTAATGCCTGTAGTAATTTTCCATTATTGGTTTTTTCAGACTCCACTCCTTTGGCTGCAGCTACAATTGCCAGCTGTACTTGTTGCACTTCTTTCGCATCATCAACTGACACCAGGAGCTCTATCAGAGCATCAAGATTTGCCTCAGTTGAAATGTTTTTTAAACCTCTAAAAGCAGCTGCTTTCTCCTCCTGATTCGGAGATCCGGTTATCTTCACTATATCACTGAAATAGGCATTCCCTGCTTTTGCGGTAATTAAATCAATAAATGCTGCTTTTGTAGTACCCGATGATTGTTTCATCCTGTCAGCAACAGGTGCCAGATATTTCTGACTCAGCAATTGCAACAAAACTGTTTTAGTTACTTCCAAATCATGCTCATTGGTCATATGATTTAACAAAAATGGGACAGCCTCATTTTCCTGTAATCTAACCAGGGCAGCTATTGCTGCTTCTCTTACTACTGATTCCTGATCATCAAAATTCTCTTTTACAAAATCTACTGCCAGCAAATCACCCCGACGTCCTAACATATCAATAATTTCAGCTTTTACCTCTGATGCTGAATTACCTGCTTTTTCAATCCATGCACGTGTTCCTGGTGCACCTCCAACATCTTCAGTGATATTCAGAACAGCATATCTGAATTCCTTATTATTGTTGTCAATAGCATTTAACAACAGTGGCAATGCTTCATAATTATAATGCTTCGCATAAACCGACAAAGCCACAGCCTGATTATGTAGTCTTTCTTCAGCCTGATTTTCCTTTATTATTGTATTTAAGGCTCTCCTACAAAGTTTCATTTCGCCACGTTCTCCCAACCGGTCGGCATAAATGAGAAACGCTTCAGCAGCATTTGCCGGCTCGTATTCAAATGTTACATCTTTAGCCGCTTTCAGCAGTAACTTATATGAATCGGGAAGACCGATATTTGCCAATGCACCCAAGGCTGCTTTTCGCATATCGGGATCCGCTGAACCAGCAAAAGAACTGATCGTCCTAACTGCATCTTCAAACCTTGTCTCCCCTAATGATTTAATAAGAGTAATCCTCGTTTCATCACCTGAACCCGATAAAGCTTCATATAGTGCCTTTGCTGCATCGGGTGAGTCAATAGCCACCAATGTCTGGGCAGC
>JBEPWX010000141.1:0-7444 GCA_041642235.1 Mariniphaga sp. | reverse complement strand
CCCCACTCATCAGAGTTTCGGAAATTAAAATTTCAGAGCCCGTTAATATTATAAATTCAGGAGAATCTTTAAAAGCTTCAATCAGGGATACTATATGAAGTAAATCATCAGTGCTGTCTTTTATTCCAACTGCTCCCAACTCTTTGGCATGTTTAACTGATTTTATGGAAATGTGCAATTTTGTATGAGACGGGATGTTATACAATAAAAACGGCAGCGGCAGACGGGGTACCAGATCGTCGAGGTAAAGCTGCAGCTGTGATTGAGACAAGGGATTGTAATAAGGTGGTGCAACCACCAGCATATTTACTCCAGCTTCTTTATACACTTCAGCCATCCTGATTGAATCTTCAAACGAGGTATCAGTAATAGCTGCTAACACAGGAATTCTTTTGCCGGTTAATTGGCAGACTTTTTTCACAAACTTTTCACGTAACTGATAGCTTAAACTTGTACCTTCTCCTGTAGTTCCCAGCAGGAACAGACTATGTACACCTCCTTCCAGCAGGTGATTTATGAGGCGTTCCAGGCCCGGTTCATCGAGCTCACGATTATTAATGAGTGGTGTTGCCACCGGAGGAATGATACCCTGGCAAAGCATTGCAGTTTCTTATAATGATTCGAGAATCATTTTCAATACAGCCTGTGCAGTAATTTCACGATTCGCAGCCTGCTCCACTACAATAGAAGAAGGACCATCGAGCACGCCATCGGAGACCACCACATTACGCCGTACAGGAAGACAATGCATAAATTTTGCATTGTTTGTTAAAGCCATCTTCTCTTCATTCACAGTCCAGCCAAGATCTTTTGAAAGGATTTGCCCATACCGGGTATATGATGACCAGTTTTTTGCATAGATAAAGTCGGCACCTTCAAATGCTTTCTTCTGATTATATTCCACCTTTACACTACCCATAAATTCAGGTGCCAATTCATATCCTCCAGGATGAGTTAGCACCAGTTCGTATTCCGTAGCACGCATCCACTCTACAAATGAGTTGGCCACTGCCTGAGGTAGTGCCCGTGGATGCGGAGCCCAGGTTAATACCACCTTGGGTCTTTCTTTCGTTTTAAATTCTTCGATGGTTACCAAATCGGCATAGCTTTGTAACGGATGCCGGGTAGCACCTTCCATGCTTATTACCGGCACACCGGCATATTTTATAAACTGGTTAAGGATTTTCTCAGAATAATCGTCTTCTTTGCTTTTAAATTTCGCAAAAGCACGCACCCCAATTACATCGCAGTATTTACCAATTACCGGAATAGCTTCCAGCAAATGTTCAGGCTTATCACCGTCCATTATTACTCCGAGTTCCGACTCCATTTGCCAGCCATCCTCACTTACATTTAATACCATAGTATTCATTCCCAGATTCATGGCTGCTTTTTGGGTGCTTAACCGTGTACGCAAACTGGAATTGAAAAATATAAGTACCATGGTTTTATTTTTTCCCAGATGCTGATAAGAAAACCGGTTCTTTTTAATTTCCATTGCTGTTTCTATCGCTTTGCTCAAGTCGGGAATATCCTTTACTGAAATATAGTGTTTCATGAATACGATGAATTTAAAAGTTAAAAACTTTTGCCTTTGGCAATCTGATGCAATTTTTGATATATGCTTCTCTAAGCAACTGCTTTATTGGAGATCATTTAGGTCTTACCTGCCCCTCACCTTCAATTATCCATTTATAACTGGTAAGTTCTTCCAATGCCATAGGGCCTCTTGCATGCAGCTTCTGGGTACTGATCCCAATTTCGGCACCAAGTCCAAATTGTGCCCCGTCGGTAAACGCTGTAGACACATTGGAATAAACGGAGGAAGCATCTACCAGCTTCTGGAAAGTAGTTATACGCTGATGATTTTCCGAAATAATGGCCTCACTGTGTTTTGAAGAATTCCTATTGATTTGTTCTATTGCATCCTCAAAAGAATTCACTGTCTTCACTGACATTTTCAGGGAAAGAAATTCAGTACCGAACGATTCTTCCGTAGCCGGAAACAGTAAATGATCAGGATAATTCCCTTTTAACTTCTCATAAGCTTCAGTGTCGGCATAAATTACAACTTCTGCTTCAGAAAGCATCTTCCCAAAAGCTGGTAATTCACCCAGCCTTTCCCGGTGAATAACCAGGCAATCGAGCGCATTACATACTGAAGGCCTGCGGGTTTTGGCATTAAAAATAATTTCACCTCCTTTTTCAGCATCCCCAAATTCATCGAAATAGGTATGACAGATTCCGGCGCCGGTTTCAATGACAGGTATCGTGGCATTTTCCCTCACATAATTTATAAGACCCTGGCTTCCGCGGGGAATGATTAAATCAATATAGCCATGCGCCCGCAGCATTTCCTGTGTCTCCTCACGTCCTGCAGGTAAAAGTGCAACCGTATTTTCATCAAGCTGATACTTTTTCAATACTTTTTGTATAATAGAAACAATGGCTGTATTGGAATAAATGGCATCGCTGCCACCTTTCAAAACACATGCATTACCCGATTTCAGGCAAAGGGAAAAAACATCGAATGTAACATTAGGACGTGCTTCATAAATAATACCGATTACGCCAAAGGGCACAGTTACTTTTTTAATGTTCAACCCGTTCGGGCGCACTGTTTCTTTCAGAACCTTTCCAACCGGACTTTCCAGGTTGGCCACATTTCTTATATCAGAAGCAATTCCTGTAATTCGTTCCTGAGTTAGTTTCAGCCGGTCAAACTTTGGGTCTGCCTGATCCATCCGGTTCAAATCCTTTTGATTTTCTGTCAGGATAAAATTAACATTTGCTTCAGCTTCACCGGCCAAATCGAGAAGCAATTTTCTTATGGTATCTTCCTGCACCAAATTAAGCTTTCGGGAAGCTTCCAATACCTTTTGCAGTTGTTTTTCAATCTTCATGATAATTTTTTGTTGTTTTTTCCATGTATAGATAATCGTAATGAACCAGTGCTTTAAGCTTTTCAGCTGAAGTTCCCGGTTTTAACTTCTCCGAACCATATTGTGCTTTACCCAATCCGATCACATTTCCTGATTCATCTAAAATCCGAATTAAATCACCCTTTTTAAATTCATTTTTAATGGAAATAATGCCTACAGGCAACAGGCTTACAGCTTTTTCTGATTTAAGAGCAGCGGCAGCCCCTTCATTTATTATTACCTTTCCCTTTGTAAAATCATTCGAATATGCAATCCATTTCTTAATTCCACTTGAAGGTTTGGGTGCAGGTTCAAACCAGGTATGCCCAGTGACTTCCTTTTGTGTGAGAATTTCCACCAAAATATTTTCTTTGAAACCATTTGCCAGATGTACGCTAATTCCATCGTTGGCTAATTTTTTTGCAATCCTGAATTTGGTGAGCATACCTCCCCGTCCGAATTCCGAATGATTTCCCGAAATAGCATTTTCCGGTTCCCCCTCACTGATACCGACCTTTTGAATTAACTCAGCATTTTCACTACCGGGATAGGCAGTAAATACCCCATCAACATTACTCAAAATTATCAAAGCTTCGGAATTAACCATGGAAGCTATTAATCCTGAAAGTTCATCATTATCGGTAAACATCAATTCTGTAACCGATATGGTATCATTTTCATTTATGATAGGGATAACTTTATTTTCAAGTAAGGTATTCATGCAGTTTTTCATATTCAGGTAGTGACCGCGGCTGGAAAAGTTTTCTTTAGTGGTTAAAACCTGGGCACAGACAAGTCCGTGTTCATTAAAAAAATCAGAATATCGGCTATTGAGTTGTACCTGTCCAAGTGCAGCCCATAACTGTCTTTTCGAAACAGCATCAGTTTTTTTCAGTGGTTTCATTACGGCTCTGCCAGCGGCCACAGCACCAGAAGAAACAAGAATTACCTCCACGCCATTTTTATGAAGATAAGCCATCTGGTCAACTAAGTGGGCAATACGCGAAACATTTAAAGTTCCGTCTTTTTTAGTCAGCACATTGCTGCCAATTTTCACAGTTATTTTACTATATTTGAATTGCATGAACTATTTTTTCAAATTCTTTTCGATCTTTTTATAGGAAGCTAAAACACCCTGAATCAGCGAAGAACTAAATCCTTTATGTTCCATTTCGTTCAAACCTGTAATGGTGACACCCCTTGGAGTGGTCACTTTATCGATTTCCCGTTCGGGATGATGCCCTGTTTGCAGAACCAGCTCTGTAGCCCCTTTAACAGTTTGCGCTGTAATGAATTGTGCCATCTCAGCCCCGAAACCAATTTCAATACCCCCCTGCATAGCTGCCCTTATGTATCGCAATGCATATGCTATCCCGCAAGAGGATAAAACAGTGGCAGCAGCCATTAATTCTTCCGGAATTTCAATGGTTTTACCAAGATTATTAAATAATTCTATTACATAATCACGATGTGCTGCGGTATTTCCATTTGACGAAATACAGGTAAGTGATTCCTGCAATGCAATTGCAGTATTGGGCATGACCCTGAATATTGGAACATTTTCTCCGGCAATGGTGCCAAGCTCTTCGATTCCGACTCCTGCCACTATGGAAATCAGGATCTTATCGGAACTCAGTACAGGTTTTATTTCCTCCAACACATGTTCAACATGATATGGTTTGACAGCCAAAATGATAATATTTGCCTGCTGTGCAGTTTGAAAATTGTCATCGGAAGCATGTACTCCCCGTTCCTTCATGTCAGCTATGACATTTTCCTTTCGGTCAGAAACAAAGATATCAGGAGCATTAACAAAACCTGATTTTAATAATCCTACTACAATAGCTCCACCCATATTCCCAACTCCGATTATTCCAATTTTTTTCTTTTCCATGTTGTATTCAGTTAATTAGCCTTTAAAGATGCAGAATCTTCTGCAAAAGCATCAGCAAATGAATTTAAAAAATAGTCAGCATCTTTCTTTTTCAGGTTTAACGGAGGCAATAGCCGAATCATATTACTTCCAGATACTCCTGTAAATATTTTATAATCAAACAATAACTTCCGTCTTATTTCAGCAACCGGAAAAGAAAATTCGATACCAATCATTAATCCTTTTCCACGTACCTGAATCAAATTACTTAAATCTGAAAGACTATCCATTAGATAGCTTCCCATTTCCATTGTATGCTGAATTAAGTTTTCATTTTTCAACACATCAAGAACAGCGATACCTGCTGCGCAGGCCAGATGATTGCCTCCAAAAGTGGTTCCAAGCATGCCCGACCAGGGCTTTATCTCAGGGTGAATTAATACTCCGCCAATAGGAAACCCGTTACCCATACCTTTGGCAACAGTTATAATATCCGGTTTTACAGAAGAATATTGGTGGGCAAAAAACCGGCCACTTCGTCCGTATCCCGATTGAATTTCATCAAGAATAAGAAGGCAGTTATATTTTTCCGTAAGGACTTTTAAACCTTCGAGGAATTGCCGTTCCGGAATGTTTATTCCACCTATTCCCTGAATTCCTTCAACAATTACCGCAGCAAATTCACCTGATTTTAAAACATCCTCGGTTGCCTGAAGGTCGTTCAAAGGAAGAATAACAGCATTATCTGTTTCATTAACCGGAGCAATTATCTTTGGGTTATCCGTAAGTGCAACAGCAGCAGAAGTGCGCCCATGAAATCCCTTCCTATAGCTTATAAACTTTTTTCTTCCTGTAACAAAAGAAGCAAGTTTAATAGCATTTTCATTGGCTTCGGCACCCGAGTTACAAAGAAAAAGCTGGTAATCGGGATACCCCGATAAATTTCCGAGTTTTTCAGCCAATTCTATTTGTAATGGATTTTGTATAGAGTTGCTGTAAAATCCAATTTTAGAAAGTTGCCCTGAAATCAGGTCAATATAATGTGGATGACTATGTCCAATTGAGATAACAGCATGGCCTCCATATAAATCGAGGTATTTGTTTCCTTCTGAATCCCAGACATAGCATTCGAAAGCTTTTACCGGGGTTATATTAAAAAGCGGATATACATCAAAAAGTTTCATAATAAATATTTTTGGACCAAAGCCTGTATTAGATGTTTTTCTATTTCACTTGCCAGTTTCAGCTATGGAAGTTAAAAAGCAACCGGTTTCAAATTTAATCCTGCAGTTTCATCCAACCCGAACATCAGATTCATATTTTGCACAGCCTGACCTGAGGCGCCTTTAATCAGGTTATCGGTAAGACTGATTACAACGAGTTTATCCCTGTGTTGTTCAAGATAAAGAATAGCTTTATTTGTATTCACGACCTGTTTTAAAGCTGGGTTTTTATCTGAAATGAACACAAATGGGTGCTCTTTGTAATAATCTCTGTACAAATCATTAGCTTCTTTAAGTGTTCCTGAAAAATGGGTGTAGGCTGCAACAAATATTCCCCTTGTGTGGTTACCACGCACAGGAATGAAGTTAAACCCGTGATCAAAATCTGGCTGTAATTGTTTTAAACTTTGGATAATTTCTCCTTCATGTTGGTGCTGAAAGATTTTATATGCTGAAAGATTATTATTCCGCCAGCTAAAATGCGATGTCTCCGTTGGCTTTTGTCCTGCACCAGTAGACCCGGTAATTGCCTGCACATTAACTTCCTCTGTTAAAAGGCCGGAAGAAGCCATTGGCAGCAAAGCCAATTGAATTCCGGTAGCAAAACATCCTGGATTGGCAATTTTAGAAGCTTTTTTAATTTCCTCCCGATTCAATTCAGGTAAACCATAAATAAATTGATTGTCTTTTCTTTTTAACCTAAAATCATGACTTAAATCCACCACTTTTAATTGAGAAGGCAGGTTATTATTTTCTATAAACTCCTTTGATTTGCCATGTCCCATGCACAGGAATAATACATTAACTCCATTTAGAGGTAAATCACCAATAAACTGCAGATTGGTTTCACCCAGCAAATCAGAATGAATTTCAGAAACCGGTTTACCGGCATTACTTGAGCTTTGGATAAAAACAATTTCCACATTTGGATGATACAGTAAAATCCGCAGCAATTCTCCTGCAGTATAACCTGCACCTCCAACTATCCCAACTTTAATCATCTTTCAAATTTTCTTATTCACGGTATGATAAATCTTTAGTGAATTTGCCATGATTTTGGTAAAACCTTTCACATCATCAGCCGACCAGGCCTTTACAGTTTCACCATAATCACCAAAACCGGACTTCATCAGGTCATGCTCTGATTCGATTCCTTGCAGTTCAAAATGGTAAGGTTTAAGTTTGACAAAAACTTTTCCTGTGACATTTTCCTGTGTAGCTTCCAAAAATGATTCGATATTCCGCATTACGGGTTCGTGATACATGGCCTCATGCAGGAACATACCATACCAGTTAGAAAGTTGTTCTTTCCAATATGCCTGCCATTTGGTTAATGTATGCTTTTCCAGCAGATGATGTGCTTTAATTATAACCATAGGAGCAGCAGCTTCAAATCCCACGCGACCTTTTATTCCGATGATAGTATC
>JBEPWX010000140.1:0-7451 GCA_041642235.1 Mariniphaga sp. | reverse complement strand
GGGACATCAATTCCTGCCAATTCCAGAATGGTCGGGGCCATATCGATATTCAACACAATTTGAGAATTTACCGATGGTTTTATTCCTGGGCCAACCATGAAAAAAGGCACTCGTGATGACGGCCGGTAAGGTAACACCTTACTTGTAAATCCATGATCCCCAAGCATCCATCCGTTGTCGCTCATAAAAAAAACATATGTATTTTCCATAAGCCCCAGTTCTTCAATGGCCTCGAACAAATGCCCAAGATACTGATCCATTTCTGTAATTACAGAATAATATTCAAGTGTATGCTGCTGTATTGCAAATGAATCAGGATAACCGTAAAGTTCTGCCTGGGTGAGGTTTCTGACCTGCTTCAGGTATTCCGGTTTGGTATGTAAATCATCCAACCTGTTTTTGGCAACGGGCATTTCAGATACACGGTATTTTTTTGTAGTTTCAACACGTGCATCCCAGATTAAGTTTCCGTTCATATGAGGAGTTTGGGTGTTATGATACAGAAAGAACGGTTTTTCTCCTTTGACAGCCTCTCGTAAAAAATCGACCGACCTTTTAGCACAGTACAAATCGCAATGCATATCCGGATTTATTTTTACCCCTTCATCATAAATAGTACGTCCGTAATAACTACCGTTTCCTTTAAACCAAACAGCAAAATCAAACCCGCTTTCATCAGGAGATCTGCCTAAATGCCATTTCCCGGCAATCCCTGTCAGGTAACCGCTTCCCTGTAAGTATTGGGCAACTGTTTTTTCATCCGGATTCAAATCACTATTTAACTGTAAAACCCCGTTGGCACTTCCGTACCTTCCGGTAAGCAGGGCAGCCCTGCTGGGGCTGCACAAAGAAAATACAACATTTGCACTGGTAAAACGGATACCCTGACTGGCCAGTCTATCCAGTTCAGGAGTAATAATTTTACTATTGCCGTTTACCCCAAGTGCATCGTATCGCTGGTCGTCGGAATGAATAAAGATAAAATTCGGGCGACTGTATTGACAGCTTCCATTTAAAGCAAAAAACAACCAAAAGCACAGCAGCACGAATACATAACTTTTACTACTCTTAACCATTGCCAGTGTACATTTAGTTATAAATTACAATTGCAGTTGCCTCACATTTTTTATCTACGTGCAGACGCATCCATTGTGCACTGTAGGCATCAGGAAATTCATAGTGTATATATTCTCCCGGTTTCACCGAGATTTTTCTAAACGTTCTAAAATCGCCCGTTCCCATAAAATCAGTTTCAACTGTAAATTCAACCGCCTCTGAAGCATCGTGGTAAAGGTGTAACGACTTTTTATCAAATCCATTCATCAAATAAGGATCCGAAGGTTCTCCCTTATTGACTTCAGTCTGATACCACACTCCTCCCGTACCAGTTGGTTTGCCAAAATTCCACAAATCATCGGTTTTCCCAAACCATAGTCCTACCTGGGGCTGGCCTGAAAGCGGGTTTCTGTCCCTGTAGCGGCCAAACTCCATTGGTGTTGCCTGGTTTCCGCCCAGAACCAAAAGTCCTTTCCAGGAACAAAAATCAGGAACAATCCTCAGATGCCTCGATACAGGCTGTATTGCCCACAACTGATTCCCGTAAGAATGGTACCCGATTTCATAAAAAATTCCATGACAATCCATCAGTGCACGCTCAGTTTCCACTTCCCGTATTCTCATCCATTCCGTCGCACTGGTCTGGTCAAAAGCCTTACTTCCTTTTGGCAGGCGATACCTTTTCCATTCACCATTGATGTAAATCCTAAGAATGGCAGATATCTTATCCCATCCTATTGCAATCATCGGGTGTCCGAAAGCCTGTGCACTCCAGACTTCAGTAAAAGGATTTTCCTCTATTACCTTCCATTCTCCCGTACCATCCCATTCAGCAAGCCGCCCGGCAGTCCATTCATCATTGAAATCCTTTTCATAATAACTGTTGTTGCAAACCACCACTCGTCCATGATGGGTATAGCCACTTTTAAAATGAGGTTTACTTCCTTCAGGAACATCCAGTTCATCCATGAGCTGAAAAAGCTGTTTTACTTCCAGAGTATGCACATCCACTTCAAAAAACTCCCCTTCCATAGCAAGATAATAAAGCTTGTTTTCAGGATCGGATAAATGAATCATGGTTGCCGCAAGACGATGTTTGGTAAACTCCTCGATAAGTCTGACGTTTCCCAGCGTATCGATAAGATACGGACCTATTGCCAATTGGTTGCTGTATCCGTGAATCAGGCGATTGGCATAGGTACCCACCACACTTGAAGGATGTTTTTTCAACTGGAAATTATCATCAATTTCATACAAACCAGTGCCACTGCCTGTCGGGCTAAGATGGGCAACATAAGTTATCGTCCACAGCCGGTTTGCCCAGGGCATTAAGGCCCCTGTTCCTGTTTCGGTACGTGGATAATGATCGGCAGTCATTGACAGTGATGGGATTACACCGCTTATGTTTAACGGTGGAGAACTTTCCTGCCCCTTAGCCTGACAAGCAATGCAAAAAATTACGATTAACACGAACAGATTCTTCATATCTAAATTTCATTTTTATAGACTCAGGTAGCAAGACCGCTAGCAGCATGGCATTACGAATTTCTTTTCCGTATTGTGTCTGGTGTCTGTCAATCTTGTGTCTGATATCTAATAATTCTGATTCAACTTTCCCTCTTCTTTTAACTCACTTTTTATTTTCATATATCGTTTTAGCCTCTCCCCGGCATACCTTTCCTTAGAATTTATCCTAAAATCAATAAACGCTTTTTGTATCTCAGGCGAATCGGGCTTAAGGCCTTTGTCATCAATTTCCATTAACCATTCTGTCAGCAGGGTTTCCATCTTTTTACGCACCTCCTGGAATTCTTCATTATAGGCAAGATTATTAACTTCATAAGGGTCATTTGCCACATCGTATAATTCTTCCGGCGGAAGCGGGGTTACCAATGTATTCTCAACCCGATTTAATTTATTGTAATTATCGAGGATGCTGATAACATTATAGTCGGGATATTTAGCTTTCCCATATTCTGTCGTACATTCAAGCACCGAACGGCCGTTATTGAAGTTTCTGATGTACTTGTATTTTTTTGACCGAATTGCCCTGGTTTTAAAGTTGGTGCCGCTAATACGATCGATAGAACTAAAAATATATTCCCTTTCGGATTCAGCCTGTTCACCCAAAAATACCCTCCCCTGCATGTAATCCGGTTTTTGTAGACCCGCCAGTGCAAGCGTTGTTGCCGATATATCGATTGCTGAAAGCATCTGTCTGTTTACCGTTCCTGCATTATAATTTGCAGGAACCTCCATGTCTTTGGGAATAAAAACAATAAACGGTATCCGTATTCCGCTGTCATAGGTCCAGTACTTCCCCTTTAAAAAGGGACGTCCGTGATCGGAGAGAAAAAATATAATTGTATTCTCCAGCAAACCTCTCTCTTCAAAGCTGTCAAGTATTTCCTTCACCTCATTATCCAGCAACTGAACATTTTCAAGGTAGGCAGCCCAGTCTTCACGTATCGCAGCGGCATCGGGATAGTAAGGGGGAAGTTCAACTAAATCTTTATTTATTGGATTGCTGAAATCCCGTTTAAATTCCCTGTGGGTAAATTTTGAATTTACTTTGGCAAAGAAAGGTTCTTCTGTTTTAAGATCATCAATGTTGCTAAATTCAAATGAATCACCCTCCTGCCTGAACATGTAATCATCTTTTCCTATACCCAGTGTCTGGTATCCATTCTCTGCAAGAATCCGTTCAATTGGCATGACACCTTCGGGAAGCGATGGCATTAACTCGTCAGGGTACCGCATGTGCATAGCGCCAATTGAAGTTTGATACATACCTGTGGCAAGTGCAGTTCGTGAGGGCGCACAAACTCCTGCAGTTGTAAACATATTGGTGAACCTCATTCCTTCGTTTGCCAGTTTATCGATGACAGGGGTCTTTACCAGGCTGTTTCCGTAACACCCCTGATCCTGAGACATATCCTCAGATATAATCCAAAGAATGTTGGGCCGGTTTAAATCCTCCGCATTTGCATTTAAAGAAGTAAGTCCTGCTGCCAGAAAAAGCAGGGATATTTGTTTTTGAATCATTATTCCGATTTTAAAAGGTTCGAATATACTATTCTTTCAAAAAATTTGCATCAAAACCGAAAAGAATGTTTTACTGGCCTGGAATGAATGGAGGGATTAATGATTTGGAACTGTTTGTAAATTGCACCCGATAAAATAGTGTTCAGAAAGCAAGTAAGTGCATAGACACTTACCTGCCTCCCCTGATGAAGAAGTAAGTTCGCCCCGATGACTGCGAAGGGGTAAAAAGCCCATCCATATAACAAAAAACTACTTTTTACCCGATGGTTAATTATATCCGGAAAATTAGATTAGGGTTTACTACTCATTAATCATGGGAAATAATTTTCGTATCTCGTCTTCATCCGGTCTTCTGCCGTATTCACAAATTTCAAAAGCTTCTGCAACAGCAGCCTTGTTCCCTTTTTCCTCTCCATACCATTTTATCAGGGATTGTCTCACCTCCTCATTGACAGGTCTCGCCCATCTGCCTTTAAGCATCTCCAGCCTGCCTTTTTCGGTTTTTGGTAAACTTTCCAATCTCCCGCTAAGCCAGGGTGACCATTCAAAGAATTGCGAATAATGAGCTGCCACACCATAAATCTTTTCATCAACCACATCTGAAATATCAATTGCTATATCCGGCTCGAACGGGTAAGGTTTTTTAAATCGATCCTGGGCATAAAGAAACACCGGATTTTTTTTAAGAGGCGGTGTATCGGGTGCTATATTGGGCACAATAACCATATAAGCAGCATCCTGAACCAGTATTGCCGTATTTCTGTGATCGGGATGATAATCATAGGGCCGTGGACCAATTACCACATCTGCATTCCATTCCCGTATCAGTCTGATAATTTGCAAACGGACATTCAATACCGGCATCAGCTCTCCGTCATGATTATCTAACACTTTATAAGTAACTCCATACCTTCTTCCTGCTTCCTGGGCTTCTGCAGCACGAATTTTTGCCAATACCCCGCCTCCGTATTTAAAATGTCCGGCATCACCATTCGTTACAGACACGAACAATACATTATGGCCCAGCCTGGAAAACTTAATGGCAATACCACCAGCTACAACATCAGGATCATCAGGATGAGCTCCAATAACAACAATATTTAATTTATCATTTTGGGCCGAAGTATTTAGAAGAAAAACGAAAAATAAAAATAAGACCGACAGTAATTTCATAATGGATTTATATAATTATAAAAAATAATTTCATTAAGTATTGGGTACACCAGGAACCGGGATTTCTTCAGGAACGTCATAATCACGGTCAAAGCTATAGATTTTGGGACCTAAATACAGATCAGAATTCAGCACTTCCTCCCAGGTAACGTCAATACCGGTATAAGCTGCCATTCTTCCCATTATGCTTACCAGGGTTGAATTCACCATAGCTTCACCGTCATTAACTGTATTTCCCGATCGTATGGCAGTAACAAGATTAATATGCTCCTGTACAAACGGGTTTGTAACTTTCCACTCCGAATTTGGTTCATTTTCATCCGGGTAAGGATACTCCCAAACTGTATTACCCTCAAGATCAAATATTTTACCGCTAACATCAGCATATCCATCTGTACCAAAAACCTGTGTCATAGTTCTGTTTGTGCAACCGTTTATCTGGCGCACAGCAGCATGTGCATGAACTCCATTATCATAAATATAATCGATACTGAAAAAGTCGTATTGATCTCCGGTGACCCTTCGATGCCTGCCCCCGTATCCGGAAGCCAGTACCGGCAATTTCTCCATATTCCAGTTCATCAAATCCAGCTGATGAATAAACATTTCGGTAATGTGATCGCCCGACATTGCGATAAAATTCACCCAATTTCTGAGCATATATTCCATATCGCTCCACTCGGGTTGCCTTCTGCGGAACCACAGGGCGCCGCCGTTTCGGATAACACTGGCACCTGTAATTGTTCCTATTTCTCCGTTGGAAATTCTTCTTTGAGTTTCCATATAATCTTTGGCAACTCTATACACAGTTCCGCTCACCATATTGAGTCCAACAGCTTCAGCCTTTTTAACTGAACCCAATACCGAACGTGCTCCAACCGGGTCAACAGCAATGGGTTTTTCCATAAAGATATGTTTCCTTGCATTGACAGCTGCTTCCACATGTATGGGACGAAAATGAGGTGGTGTGCAAAGCAATACAATATCTACACCTGAATCAATCACCTTTTCATAACTGTCGAAACCTACAAAAATATTTTCATCTGCAATTTCAACATTGCGTTCAGCTTTTAATTTTTCACGACAAGCATCTATTTTATCCTGAAAAACATCACCCAATGCGGTAACCTGCAAATTTGGACCTGCATCAATAAAATTAATTGCTGCACCCGTTCCACGACCACCGCAACCAATTAAACCTGCTTTCAGTACTTCTCCATCAGGCGCCTGATCAAGCAACTTCGGAAGTTGTTTCTCTTCTCTTTGAGGACGCTGATCTGAACACGAGGTTAATAAACCGGCAGCACCAATTGTTCCAAGGGCAGTTTTAGTCAGAAAATCCCGGCGGTCGAAATTCATTTTTTTTATCATGGTTTTTTACATTTAATTAATAAAACTTCTTAAAATAGTTATCACTCCTTTGGGATTTCATCAGATTAATCAGTAATAACACTAAATATAATAAAAAAAAACAGGACCATATCTTCCAATACAAATATTTAAAGATATGGTCCTGAAGATTACTATATTAATTATACCCGGGATTTTGTCCGATATTAGGATTTACTTCCACTTCCTCCTGTGGTATAGGCCACAGGTAATCCCGATCAGGTCTGAAGTTGCGGGTTAAATTCCTGGTATAGATCACCCACTCACCTTCTTCATTTTGATACCGGATACCCAGTGCCGGTTCCGTTTTTGCTGCACCCATTTCCCAACGGTTCATGTCAAACAGGTGAAGTCCTTCGAATGCCAGTTCAACGGTGCGCTCCCTTCTGACAATTTCCCTCAATTCTGCCTGAGTTTTACCCTGAGTTATAGGGGGCATATCAACTGTCGGACGTGTACGAACCGCATTAATGGCCTCATATACTGAATCATCAATTTCATTTAATTCAATTTTTGCTTCAGCATACATAAGCAGCACATCCGCGTAACGAATCAAAATAAAATTCAAAGTTGACTGACTTGGATTTGCTCCATCTTCTTCCCAATCTATGGCTTTCCTCACATTGAACCCGTATTGGGTGGCAAATTCACTGGCGCCAATCCTGTCGGGTGTCGGACTGCCGGGAAGAGAGTTATAAACATCCCCGTCGGGCATAACAGCTCCAGGATAGATAACATTATATCCAAATCGTGGATCAAGATTGGCATACTCGTCTTCAGGATCTTGT
>JBEPWX010000139.1:0-7460 GCA_041642235.1 Mariniphaga sp. | reverse complement strand
AATATGCTGCTGGTTAATAAGTTACCCCCGGTAATCAAACCGAACTTCAAGGTGAATGATTTTGGTCAGCTTTTCATATGTAGGTACCTGCATAATATCATGAGATTGCTTTTCCGTCAGCTGACGGAGCAGGCAATGACGGCTCCGTTGGTAGGGTAGTATGCGACGCAGAAAGAACTATGTTATTTAATGAAACATGTGCGCCGCAGACAATACCTCCCCCAGGTTTGTTATACAGTAGTGTTTTTATTTTTCAGCCGTTCCAGTACCTTTTCCTTTCTGCGGCGGGATACCGGAATGAGTTCACCGCCGGAAAGTTTTAACAAACTGTCGGTTTTAACAAATGCGTTAATATGATTCAGATTTACAAGATGGGTTTTATGTACCCTGATGAAGCCGAATTCCTGCAGCAACTCCTCAAATTCCACCAGGGTTTTTGACACCAGCATATGTTTTTGGTCCTCAAACCAGATGTGGGTATAGTTTCCTTCACCCTGGCAACGGACGATTTTACCAACATCTGCATACTCAATTCGGTTGCCAGCTGGAAGACCGATACGTGGGCTTACCGGGCGGCTGAGGTTTTGCCAGAGTTGTTTCAATCGGTTGTTTTCCTGCTTTTCTATGATTCGCTCAGCCACTTTCTCTACGGCAGATTTTAAATCGTTTACGTTAACAGGTTTCAGGATGTAGTCGGCAGCCGAGAAGCGGATGGCTTTAATGGCATAGCTGTCGTAGGCGGTAACAAAAATCACCTCAAAGCTAAAATCCTGAAGGTGCTCCAGCAGCTGAAACCCATTGGCCCCGGGCATTTCTATATCGAGGAAGAGCAGGTCGGGCATTTGCTCCCGAATCAGCATCAGTGCCTCATCCACCGAAGCTGCTTCGGCCACCAGCTCTGTTTCGGGGCAGTAGCTCCGGAGAATGCCTGCAAGGTTCTCGCGCCCGTGTTTTTCGTCGTCAATAATTATGGATTTGAGTTTCATTGTATTCTTTTTCAGGCGTAGTGCGCAAATTATTTAAGAAGATATTTAAAAAAACCAAACAGTTATAAAAGGATTTCTTGGCTTCTTCCATTTTCTACTGACAATAAAAGCGACACTTTCATAGCAAACTGGTTTTTAATTAAATCAAAAACACAGAAAATTGATTAATCTATTAACCAAAATTAAAACTAATTCTGACAGTTCACTTCATGAGACTGTGCTATATCCACCGTCACTGCTTCACCCACCAGCTCTGTTTCGGGGCAGTAGCTTCGGAGGATGCCTGCAAGGTTCTCGCGCCCGTGCTCTTCGTCATCAATAATTATGGATTTGAGCTTCATTGTACTAGTTTCTCTTTCAGTTGAGAGTTTACTTTTTTGACTTCTCTAAACATATGAGCAGGCACCCCTATGAAATTGCATTTTATATTGTTCCGTTTATATTCTTTCATTTACAAGTTCAAGAATTTTATCTTTAGTTCTATTATTTCCTGGTCTGTAACGCACATCTGAACCTGCAATATTCCCATTTTTATCTATTAGTGTATAATCTGGAAAGGATGAAAACGAGAGTTCCTTTTGAATATAGTTTGTTTGGTCGGTATTCAAAAAATAGTGCGTACCTCCTAATTTTAATTCTTCCACTTTTTTACGGGCCGCTTCTTCAGGAGAATTACAACAAAGGAAAACAAACTCAACATTTTCACCTTTTAACTCAGCCATAAGTTTTTTGGAGTTCGGCATCTCTTTTAAACTAGCTCCGCAACTTATTGTCCAGCAGCTAATATAAATCACTTTATCCTCATTGTCCGATATAATCTTTTTTAATAATTCAGTGCCTGCATTATTGCTGGCATCAAAAACATTCTTTCTATTTGTGTGTGAGCATGTATTTTCAGACTCCCTTGTCCTGGTATAATTCTTTTGCAGATTTGCCAATAAAAATGGTTCTGTAATTTCCTTATTTATCAGCGGCAGATATTTCCCGAAAGTTTCAACATGAGTTTGGTGCTTTTGCTTACTGGCAAAGTAATTATACAGCACATACTGTTTGATTCCTTTTGGAGTAAATCTGTTAATTCCATCAATCATAATTGAGTCAAGGTTTTTTGCTTTCCACAACTGAGCAGTTCTTCCATCTGAGAATGTTGTATCTTTTACCAAACCTTTATGGGTTAATTCCCGGCGAATATTATTATGAATATAAAAGGAATAGAAATAAGATACAAACGATTTTGCAAAGTTTGAATTCAAAATAAATTCTGAGTTAAAATTAGTTTCTTCAAAAAAGCTATAATAAGAGGCGGGCACTTCCCAATTCTTTGGGTAATTTTTAATTTGTCGGTGAATCATTGGATAAGTAACCAGATTATTAAAATAGTTACGTTCAATTTCATAGTAAATCCAGGACTTTATTGGTTCCCAAATTTTATGGGCTTCTATCAAATCATTGGCTTCTTTATGATATAAGTTTCTTAAACTATCTCTGTATTGCTTATAAGTCTCCGGTGAATACCTGCCTGCTTCTGATACAGATTCTTCTTTCCTTATTGTACTAAACCATCCATTAATAAATGAAAGCTGTTCATTTTCTTTGACTGCATCTCCCGAAAAAGCCAAAGCATGATGGATATCCTTATCAGAGCCCAACTTTTCAGCATCCAGTACAACATGTATACTATCTCCCGGATAAAAAAATACATTCCAGATAAAACTGTATTTAAGTAATACTTCATGCGGATAATATCTTTCAAATCGAATTTCAAAATTTCCCGCTTCATCTAAATCATCCAGATATCTGATTTGTTCTTTGGTTGCAATATCATTTATAATTACCACTATTGTATTGGGGTCATTATGGCGCTTGTTAATTACCTGCCCTGTGATGACAACCTCTTGTGGTTTATTCGAAGTAACTGTTTTTTTATTGCATCCCTCATTTATTAACAAAATACAAAAGGGTACAATTAATATAAATACATGTTTCATCATATGGTTATTTTCCCAGATGGGTTTCCCTTTCATACATTTTAATAAATTCTAATTCCTTGTCTTTATTTATAAAGTTAATAGGAAAAATTTGATAATACCTTACAGCAGTACCATTTAATTGAGCGGGCTGCCAGCCATTTTGAAAATTAAGAAAAGCATCAAGGGCAACTTGATTCAACTTTTGATCCAGCCCTTCTTCAATTCGGATTCCGTCAATACTGCCATCCTCCATAACTACAAAACCAACAACGATTCTACCGTATACCTGGCTGATATCAAACGATGAATTTAAAAATGCATTACGTAAGTTTGTGTGTAATATCGGCATTCCCATTTTGTAAACTGGTTCCTTGTCGACGGAATAGAAAACATTATCAATATATGGGTCTCCGCATTCTAACCAATTCTTATTGGAGATTAGCTGATTATTTTTATAAACAGACACTGATTTGGTAACGCCGTTTTTGTAAAACTCGGTTACTTTTCCATTAAAAATTAACGGAATCCGGCTTGAAGTCTTACCCGTTCGGATTATCCTTTTATTAATCCGGTCGGTAAAATTATATTCATTATTGTCCAGTTTTTCAAATTCCCGCATCACTCTTCCTGAAAAATTATGGCCTTCAATATGTATCTTGAATTCATTTTCATCTGCTTTCTTTATTTTTTCAGTTAAAGCTAAATGCCAATTTCCATCGTTAAAGTTATATGTTTCAATTGTAATATCTTTATCTGAATGATACGTTATATCTTTTTTTACTTCAGGATTTTCTATATCACAGGTTTTCCCGTTAATGCCGAAGAAATATGTGGTATCGTTCTGGCTCCATGCACTTAAGGATGTAGTCAGCATAAGGATGATTAATTGATTGATGGTTTTCATTTGGTATGAATTATTAAAATTAGTGTCTTAAAAAGGATATGTAGTCAGTTAATATTATTTAGAATGGTTTATTCATAGGTAAAAATATTTGTCGTACCCTAAATTAGCAGTAATAAATAAGATGCAAAAGGAATACTTATCAAACGGCATGATTGAATTACTATTCGGTAATTATCAACATTTATAATTGAATGCCTGTGCCCGTCCTCAGACGGTAGTAAAAAGAAAAATAAATGTTAACCCAAAAATTAAATGAGTAAAAAACTACCTCAGAACCTTGTTAATTATTTTTGTGCGATTTTAAATTCTAAATGAACAGTATTAAACTCATAAGGTTGATTTACTAAATCAGGATTAACTTCTACATCTATTATTTCGGTATCGGAGTTAATCATCTCATTCAGGGATCTAACTGATTGAACCAATTTGCTTCTACTGAATACATCACCTGGTCTGATTTCTATCTTATTTAAATAATCCTCATCTGAGACAGCCTTATTTCCAGTAATATCAATCTTCCCAATTTTCCATCGAGTTCCTTCGGATAACGTAAATTCCAGATCTACAGTGTTATCGTTTCTCAGTTTTTCTGTAATTTTAATATTGAAAAACAAATAGCCATCATCCAGATAAAGGCTGGAAACTTCACCATAAGCACGTTCTTCAATAATCTTCTTTGAATATTCATCTCCCTCCTTTACCCCCAGCGCATTGGTTAGTTCACCAGAACTGTACTTTTCATTATTTAGCCAGTTTATTTTGCCGATAACCTGCTTCTTTCCTGAAGTCTTTGCTGATGTTATATTGTTCGTCTTTTTGATTGACGTTTGTTTAATATCAAAGGTTCTCGGGAAACCATTTTGGGTAAGCTGGGCAGTAAAATTATTAACACCGTCAAGTGTCACTTCATGATTGTCATAGCCCTCTTTCAATATTGAAATAGTTACCGGAGTTTTGATTCCATTAAGAGTGAATGTTCCGTCTGATTTTGTTAGTGTTTCCAGCTTTAATTCTTTACATTTTATAATTGCACCTTCAATCGGTTCTCCTTTTTCATTTGTTACCCGGCCACTGATTTTATTCAAGTCTTCAGGGTTTTTCAATTTAAGAATAATGATACCGTTTTTTCCCTTTTGTCCATAAATTTTGATAGCAGTGGAATCGGGCAGCGTTTTAAATGATTCTACAAAATGCCTGTCAACTTCTTCAATATCTACTTCCTCTTCATTTACTAAATAAACCGGTGTAACCATATTTCCCCGGGTGTTTCTCATTTTAAATGAAGATGTAAGAAATATTCCAGAAGTAGGAGGATTTCTGTCTGTACGAATCTGAACATCAATTTTATCCTTACCACCAATTTTTACCTTCTGTTTGTCGTGATACAGGTATCCGAAAATAAGAACCTCATCGGTTGGTTCAATTTCAATCTGATAATTTCCTTTACTGTTGGTTACAACTCCAAAATTTCTGCCCTCAACAACTACCGAGGCGCCATCAATTGGTTCCCCCTTTTCATTTGTAACCTTTCCCTGGATGATATCTTGTTTGTTATATTCCAACTCATCCAAATCAAATTTCACCGGAATCGCAATCTTCACATTAACTGGCTTTCCATCTTGTTTCCCAGGGGTCCAGCGGGGCAATGAATTAACCAAACGCAAAGCCTCCTCATCCAGCGATTCATTGAATCTATAGGGTTTGGCATTAGTAACATTTCCTTTTTTATCGATAATTACTGAAACATATACTATTCCTTCAATGCCTTTTTTTCTTGCACTTTCCGGGTAATTCATCCTGGTATGCATGAATTTAAGCATCGCCGGATTTCCTCCTGGAAATTCAGGCATTTCTTCTGCTCGTGAATAAATCAGAGGTTCATTTATAATTGTATTGTAAAATTTGTCGATGTCATTTATTTCAGAGGAATTTTGGGTTAATAATTTAGGAGTAATATTTGAAGAATATTTAAGCCGATGCGTAATCCCTTCATGCTTAAGCATAACTGCAAATTTAAACACCTCCTCTAATGTAATGTAATAAGTATCATAATTTTCTTTTGAAATTATTACGGTAACCGGCATTTTCTCTGTTTCTAATTTAAAAGTTCCATCTGAATTCGTTGTTGTTCTAATTTCTGTTCCTTCAATTTGGATAACTGCTCCTTCAATAAATTCCAATTTTTCGTTGAATACATTACCTGTAATTAACTTTTCAGAATCAACAAATTCTGTTTTTACCTCATTGTCTGATTTTTTAATTTCAATCTTTCCTAAAAGAACATCAATTTTTTCATTTGTTCCGTAATAGACCACCTTGTTGGTGTAATATCCTTTTGCAGATACATTAAGGACAACAGGTTTTTCATTTTTTCCAAATTGAATTTGATAATTACCATTTTCATCTGTTGCAGTTACTTCATCTAAACCCTCCAGGACGATGCTGGCATTAGGAACAGGCTTCCCTGTTATTTCTTCAATAACTTTCCCTTGTATTAGATTTTTTGATTTTACTATATGTGTCAAAGCGTTTTTAGGTGGAACTTCATTTCGTATTTTTGTATCCTGCTGAATATATTCTGTTTTCACTTCCTTATTTGCCAGTCCCATTACAAGCAGTGCCAGCAGCGGAAGCACCACCAGTTGTTTTAACCAGGCGTATTTGTTTCTGTTTTTCTTTTTCATCATAATGATGCGGCTTTTGAGTTGTGAGCCGTTTAGCGCTGTGAGGAACGGTGCCACGCCCTGTTTGCCGGCCAGCGTCAGCATAGCCAACTGGTAGGTTTGGGTATCGGTGGTTTTTGCAATTTCGTGGTCGGTTTTATACTCGAGGTTGTTTTTTACCGCATCTTTTAGCAGCCATGCAAACGGATTGAACCACTGCAAAAGAAACAGGATTTCGGTAAACAGAATGTCGAGGGTATGTTTCTCTTTTACATGAATATTTTCATGTTCTACTATTATCTTAAGGTTGGGGTGTGAAAGCGTATTTTCCGAAAGCACAATCTTATTAAAAAACGAAAACGGGTGGATGTCTTTTTTCGAGATGTTTACCAGGTTGTTAAACAGTTGCTGTACCCGGCTTTTGCTGATGATGTTCCAGGCTTTTCCATGTCCCAGCATCAGTCGGAACAGGAAAAGAAAAGTGCCTGCGGCATAAATTGCAAACAAATAGTGGTACCATTCCCAAATAAACTGTGGCTGGGATTGCTGCATAACAACCGGTTCAAATGATTCGGTAAAAACGGGAACCGGATTTGATTCTACCGGTACCGGCTCCACATAATTCACCGTTGTAAAAGTAATGAGCGGAATTATAAAGCTAAGCGCCAGCGAAACGGGCAGGTAAATGCGGTTGAAGGTAAACTGTTTCTGGTTTTGAAAAAGGGCAAGGAAAACAAGGTAAAATGCGCCGGCTGCCAGCGCAGCTTTACCGATGTAGATGAGGTAAGTTTCCATTATTTTTCATCTTTAATCATCCGAATCAATTCGTCCAGTTCTTCAGGTGTAAGTCCTTTTTCCTTTACAAAAAAGGCCACAGCACTTTTATAGGAATTATCAAAATAATCATTTACCACCTGCTTCATAAAAGTACGGCGGT
>JBEPWX010000138.1:0-7463 GCA_041642235.1 Mariniphaga sp. | reverse complement strand
ATGCGGTTGATCATACACCAAGTTACCTGTGGGAAAGTGCTTCAAGATCAATATCTGCCGCCTTGATTGTGTATCTGCCAACCATCCTGGGAGGACGTATAAGCTGGAGAAATAATCCCACCATCCAAAACGCGATCAATATAGAGGATGGTGTGATTAAAAAAGAGTCTGTATTAACTTTTCAAAATCGTATGACGGATTATCCACATGATTTTTTAAAAGATTAAGAACCGGCAAAAGGTGTCCCAAATACTCCTACCGCCAGTTCGGCCCAGATGAGAAAGAACCCAAACAAAACAGCGCCATATATAATGATTCTGTTCTTTAAATTTTTCACCTTCCTCGTGCTGAGTTCTATTATTAAAGCTGTTCCAAGCAATAGAACTCCCATTATCAGGAAATCAGATAACCCCCAGTTAACTTCAGCAAAAAACTGCATTGCCACAAAGGGAATAAGCAATAAAACTACCACAATTGATAGTATGATCATTAGTCGTTTGTTTTTCATAACATAAAGTTTTAATTATTCTGTTTATTTATTTTCATTTGATTTACAACCAGCCATACACTGCCTGCTATTATTATAAGCAGAGGTACAATACCGGGTTCACCCTCAACCCTGATCATATATCCCAACAGTATGATCCCTGCAAGTAAGATTAGAATTGAGAGCACCCTGTAATATTTAAACCTGCTATTATTTTCCTTTTTCATAATTAGTGTTTTTTATGAATTGCTCATTAGCATCAACTTGCTTGTTGAAGTCATTTTTTCCTTTCAGTCTGGCAGCGAATGAAGTTCGTTAAGGATATGAACAGGATGATCTGTTGATGATGTTTCATTTTCCCGTATGTCCTTTTTTCTAACCATTAGAAAGTACTTTGAAATACAAAGTAAAGTAAAAAAGTTTCAAGCTGCAAGTTTTTATGAAAAATAGTTTGGTTAGCCCAACCCATGCTAATGGCATTTGAAAGTTGATGCTGTTGTTATGGGAGAATTTGAAACAGACAAACCCATGTCGGAAGGTGCTTCCGTTGCACTGGGGTTGCTTGTTGGCTTCTGGGGTTCTACCAACAAAGCCGTTCTGAACCTGTTCATCTACAATGCCACTGACGGAGAAATGTTAGTAAATTATCATAAGGGAGTAAATGGCTCTCTGGGAACCAACACAGATGACCTGATCAACAAACTGATGCGCAAAGCCTCAAGAAGGATCGCTTACACACAGTAAGGATTACCTTTGGTTGAAAGTTTACGGCAGGAGGGTAGCAATTAACCGCCCTTTTAAGTACATCAACATACATGTGCAAGCTTTGTTTGCAATACCATTTTATGGCGGCAGCTTTATTCTTTCTCCAGGATTTCGTCCAGGTTTTGCAGCGCCATCGTAAATCCTTCTTTAAAGCCCATTTCAAGAATTCTTTCCAAATCAGAGTGACTTTCGTGCTGAATTGTAATGTTTACAATTGTGGATCCATCTTGTTCTATGAAGTCAACGTTCCAATCTGAACGAGGCAGTTCATTGTTTATGTTTCCCTGCTTGTCGCAAAACCCATCCAGAAATTTAAAATTAGATTTGGGCGTTATTGATTCGAATTCAGCCAGGGCCCAATGTTCTTCACCTTCCGGGCCAACCATTGCATATAATCGCCGGCCCCCAACTTTAAAGTCCATTGACTTTGTTTTCGATTTCCAGGGTTTGGGGGCCCACCAACGGTCGAGGATTTCCGGTTCGGTCCAGGCAGACCAAACCATGGAAATCGGCGCTTTAAATTCCCGTTTAACAAAAACCGATTGCTTTTCTTTATCCACTGAAAAATCAAATATATGATGTGATGCCATTTCTTTTGTTTTTAAGTTAATGAATAAATGTAACCTGTGCTCCTCTCGTTTTAACCCCTGAGCAATTCATTCCCTTCTCTTCCAGTTGTCATTTGTGAGAGGTTTATACGGGTACATTTTACGCAATTAAAATGCCAAAATTGTCCATCTTAGGCATTGTCATTATCCACCACACCCATACATATTTGGGTGATTTGATTTTTGGGCTTTGTTGTTTGTGATTTCTTATTGCTTTTTTGTTCGCAGGAAGATCATGGCGATTGCAGTTGTTGCGATGCCCATTATCAAGGCGCCGATAAATCCCTGAATCGCATAATTCTTATAGTTAAAGTTGTCTTCAGCGTCTGCTATTGAATCGAAATATCCCAACTCCACAGAACGCGGTATGACATTCGAAAAATAGTCCGGCGTAATCACATAAGTAGTCACCCATTGAGCCAATGGACTGAGGAGTGCTATAAATATAGAAAGAACAACCCCGGTTATCAGGCCTTGTTTATAGCTCATTTGTCCCTGGTAAAAATTTTTCTTTTTGTCCTTCAACGCCAGAACCATCATCAAAATCGCAGGTATTGCAAAGAGGTTTGTTAAATATATATGGTAGTCGATGTATTTGTCGTGAAGTCCGACCAATTTTTCCAGGACCATCCAGAGCAATCCAACGATTGTAAAAATGATTGCCCATTTAATTTCAATTTTTACATTTTCCATAGCCATATTTAGTTAGCGTTTGTTACCAAATTAAAAGCAAAAATAGCAGCTTATTTGGATTTTCCTGCATATGGACGACCGAATGCGTTCACCAATAGGTAAATCAGCTAATTCTCCTTTTTTATTTAGATACCTATTCAAACTGCAGCTGCCCGGTTTATATCCCATTTCAGTCTGCAGTGGTTTGTGTTTTTTCAGTTATTCTGGCATATCCAAGTGTTTCTAATTCTTCAATGCCTTTTGTTAAATACGTTTTGCCGTTGCTGATTACGTAGAGGTCGTCACAGATGTCGATAACGTGCCTGTACAAATGATCGGTGATGATGATCCCTTTGTTTTGTTTTTCGCTCAGGATCAGTTTCCGTATGGTATCCACATGAACCGGCATGATCTGGGAAAAGGGTTCATCCAGCATGCAAAACCGGCTTTGGGATGCCAGTATGCTATAGATTTCGATGATCCGCCGCTCTCCACCCGACAGTTGGAGCATTTTCGTTCTATACAGTTTTTCGAAATCCGGGAAGTAACTGATCAAACCGCCAAAGTCGAGCCGGAAGTCGCGGAAAACTCTTTTCACTCTCAGGGAAGCCGGTATAAAGCTGTTTTGGGGTAAATATCTCATCCATTTCGGGGAGCGGGCGGAGCTTAGCAGGGATTTCCCGTTTATGCGCACGGATCGGTTTCCGGGTGTTAGTTCACCAAATATAATTTTCATCAGGCAGGATTTGCCGGTTCCGTTCCTGCCCAGCAAAGCCGTAACTTTTGTTGTTTCGCTTTTCAGGTAAACATTTTGTAAAACGCGTTTTGAGCCGAATTCCAGGATAACACTGTCAACTTCAAGTAAATTCCTCATCTTAACTTTATGGTTATTATGATGAGTGCCAGGAACAGGAACATATCGAATGTGAGGGTTGAAATCCACAGGTGTTTTTTTGTTAATCCCAGATTTTTATAATAGTAGTATGCATCCGGTTTAAATCTGTGGATATATAAAAAGATCAAGCCCAGTGTAATCATCTTAAACCAGAACAATACTGTAAAGGTAATTATTCCGTGGGCATACATGATGCTCAGGCAAGCCAGGGTGATGATCAGGCTTGTAACAGCAAATAATTTGTAAAAGGTGATCAGCAGGCGCAGGCTTTTCATGATGGTATGTCAAGTTTTAATTCAAAATAGGATGGGCAAATGCTACTTCGGGTTTTGAAGGGTCGCCATTTTGGGCTACCAAATAACATGCGTATCTTGTCAGGGCAATGTCTTTTATTTCCCGTTTTGAACCACTTCCTAAATCGACCATTTTGTTGACATCAACGAAATGGTTTATGGCAGTCTCACCGGCATTTTCACACGATTGTACCGCTTTTTCAATCACTTTCTGAAAATTCCGCCAATCGGTGTAATTGAAAATCTCCTGTAATTCCCTCGCGCTCCAACACTCGAGTCCCTCGTAAACATAACATGCATCTTCAAATTTTTGAAACAGTTCTTGTATAAATTCTTTTTTCATGATTGAATTAAGGTGTAATAATTTTTAAACTTTCAATTTCAACCTTCAACTTTCAACTCAATCCCGCTTATTAAGCATTTGGAATTAGGGTGTAAGTATAATCCGGTTCATACAGCGATACCGGAACAGACTTTTTAATCTGTCACGTTGATTGTAACTGTTTTTTCATCCGACATTAAACCATTGTGTGCGCTCAGATCAACGATATAGTTCCCTTTGTTCCCGTAAACATGGGTTGGATTTGTTTCATCACCAATTGACATATCACCAAAATTCCAGGAGTACGATTTCGCATCAACCGAGAGGTTTGTAAATTTAACCTCCTGTCCTGCCCGGGGCTCTTTGGGTTCCCAGGTAAAATTAGCCACAGGTTCTTTGCCGCATCCAAGCATCACTAAAAATATCCCCAAGCCGATTAAATGTTTTGCTGTTTTCATGTTTTGTATGTTTGAGGTTTATGTTTGCTGTTTCTAAAAAATGTTTATCCTCCAGTTTATTTTACTGGTTTATCTCCTAATTTATCCCTGATTTATTTTCGTTCTTTGCTTGATGAATACTTCAAATCAGCAATCTCCACTCTCCTGCTTTAGTAGAACCAATACGTTCAATTGCTTTCTCTTTTTTAAGCTTATCAATTTGATATTCAACACCACGTCTGGTCAATCCGGTTTTACTTTGCAGTTCTTTTGCTGTAACTTTTGGATTTTCCTTCATAGCATTAAGAATTATACCCACAGTTTCTTCCACAGTTTCTTCCACAGTTTCTTCCACAGTTTCTTCCTCAGTTTCTTCCTCAGTTTCTTCCACAGTTTCTTCCTCAGTTTCTTCCACAGTCACACGTTTAAATACAACAGTAAAAAATCCTTCTGTTTTTAAAAAGCAGGTTCATGTCGAGACCCAGCTATACTAGCCATCTTACTTTACCTATTCTCTGTTTTAATGAATAAAGAATGTCCGGATTTTCCACCTCGAGCCAGTTATAATGTTTATAGTTATCAAATCTGTATACTTTATCTATAGGCTCATATATCCAAATACCCTCTTTGGAAGCAATAATAAATTTACTCGACTGCAATCGGAGGGCATAGGATTTTGCCTGGTAATAGGCTTCTCTAAGATCTTTTTGTGTTTTTATTTCAAATTTTGATTCCAGAATCATTTTTGCTGACTCCTCACCGCGTAATGGAATAGCATAAAAACAATAATCAGGATAATATCTTGTACTCGTTCCTATCTTCACTGGCATTTGACGGATCCATTCATCTTCTTTGTAGTTTAAGAGTTTTAAAAATGGCTCAATCAGTCTTCGTTCTACATCACGTTCATCGATTAATTCATCCGCATCTAGACGGTTAGTTTTGCTTATCTGTGGATAATTCTGAATATCCACCCCATTCGTTGATAGAATTGATAATAATTCAAGATACTCAATATATTTTACCGGGTACCCATTAATTCCTTGCAGGTTTTTTCTTACCAATGAATTATTTGACCATATGGGGTTATTATCTATTTCAGTTTTAGTAACCTTCTTATCTAATATGATGGGATGACCTATTTTAATCGCATTGTAGTAATTAAAAAAGGGATCAATGAAGCCATCCTCAATTACCCGCCAGATAGAATGGATGTAGCTTCTTGGTGAGAGGCAATACATAACAGCAATATCTCCTTCTTTTGAATCAATGTTACCTTGCCAGTAATGTTGAGAATCTGCTGTTGCATTATCCAGAAATGAGAAATCATATTTACTGCCGCCGACAAACCATGCCTTTGAAGGATTGGGTAGTTTTTCAGCATCCTTTTCTTCTATGGTTTTCGGAGCAAAGTCATATAAAAAAGCACAAAGTTCAGAAGGTGTAAATTTGTGCAGCTGCCTGAACTCCAGTAAAGCGTCGCAGATAGCTATATAATAGATAGCTCTCTTATTCCAGTTTATTTTCTTTGGTGGTTGTGGTAATGGGATTTTGAACTCGCGTGTAATTTCTGTTAACTGATTAAAATTCTTGAAATCATATGGAAAAAAATAATCAGGAAATATATTGTAAAGAGCAGTTGAGATTATGTTTATTTCTATTGTCCATAATCGATAATCTTCAGCTTTAATAACATCAAGGCCGTTTATTTTTACGCCTTTGATAACCATATCTTGGTATGTTTTCCTGCCGGTATCATTAGATAAATTCTTATGCTTAAAATGGTCTGCTAATAGGCTATGCCAATTTATTTTATTCTTATCTGCGAGATATTTGATCATTCCATTTTTCCTAAAGTTTTCATAAATGATGGGGTCAGCTTGTAATGCATATACCTCATCCGGAAATTTTGCAGAAGGGGCCCATCTTTCAACCGTTTCCCTTCCGGATTTGGAATTTAGATATAAATCCCAGATATAATTGTTAAATCTCACGTTTTAGCTTTTTTAAGACAAAACCGGGTTGCATTTCCTCCCAACGTTTCCGCTCCCTCACTCCCATTTTTGGGTGTGGAACGGTTGCAACTGTAAAGATATTTATTTAGCGGAAACTTGCAAATGTTTTTTGAATAGGTTTTGTACACGAGAATACACGAGCACGACTGCAAAAGCTAACAGCTAATGGCTGTTTAAAACCTAATTTGGGAAGGTCCTTCGGGTGCATCCGGGTTGAAATCGCTACGGAAAATTTAATTTGATTTTAGATTTTAGAAGTAAGGGAGTAGGATGATTTAAGATTGAAGAAGTAATGCCGTTTCATCATGCAAAAAGTGGAAAATTTCAGCCCATGGCTTCAGCCGTGGGAAAGGCATGAACGGATCGTTAATGGTAACGGATTTATTCGTTTTTCACCCGGACTGGAAAGAACATCTAAAAAAACAAAAACGGCTAAAGCCGTTAGTAGTTTCGTTCCCGGCATTGTTCCCACGGCTGAAGCCATGGGCTGAAATTGGTGCTATTTGTCGAATTACTGCCGGCATTGTTTCCACGGCTGAAGCCATGGGCTGAAGTGCCGTTGTGGAGTCGTGCCCTCGTGGAGTCGTGGAGTCGTGAAGTCGTGAAGTCGTAACACAACCAACAGATTCTCAGCCTCTCCCTACAACGTTATAAACGAGTCCGAAGAATGCGTTCCACGTGTCCGAAGAATGCGTTCCTGATTTGCGCGAACTTTAAACTTTTAACCTTCAACTTTCAACGAACCCCCCCGCTACTCATGCCGCAGCGCCTTAACCGGGTCTATCCTTGCAGCTCTTGCAGCCGGGTAAAGTCCGGCGGCGAGGCTGAGTAGGATGGCGAAGGCTACGGAGCCCAAAATCAGCCACCAGGGAAAATAAAACAGGTCCATTTCAGACTGGTTTTCGGGCACGACAAAGTTGTTGATGACGTAATTGGCGGCGATGGTGAAGAGCCAGCCCAGCAATAAAC
>JBEPWX010000137.1:0-7485 GCA_041642235.1 Mariniphaga sp. | reverse complement strand
TCGTTCAATGAAACCTTTGCCCTTATTTTGTCATTTACCAATACAGGTTGCTGAAAACGAAGATTCTCAATGCCATAATTCACTATCATCTTCACATTGCGGACATCGACTATTGAGTACCAAAGATAAGTTAATAACGACACTGTCAGGTAGCCATGTGCAATCGTACTTTTAAACGGAGATTCAACAACAGCCCGCTCCGGGTCAGTATGAATCCACTGGTAGTCGAGGGTGGCATCAGCAAATGTATTGATTTGATCCTGCGTTACCTGGATATAATCTGAAATACCAAGTTCCTTCCCAAGAAATGATTCAAACTCATCATAGTTGTTGATAATTGTTCTTGCCATATATAAACCTGATTTAATTAGCCGCAAAAATAAGCCATTTTTTAAAGTTCATTAAAGAAAAGTCCAAATGTGGATGAAAAAAGAGTGGGTAACACCTTCCAAAAGCGGAATATTTTGCCCAATCGTTCCAATTATATAATTTTCATAGTTCTCAGAATTTTTAACAACTTTACAGCATCTTTAAAAATTCCAATGAAAAGTTTATTCAAAAGCACTACCTTTTTGGCTATTGTAGCTACCTGGTTGTGGTCAACAGCATTTGTAGGTGTCAAAATCGGGCTTGAATACCATTCACCTCTTCAATTTGCCGGCGTGCGTTTTTTTATTTCAGGAATCTTAATTTTAATACTCTTTGGTCAATCCCGCAGATTTTTTTTAGAAATTAAATCTCATTGGAAATTTATCTTATGGGTATCTTTCATTCAGGTATTTTCGCAATATGCATTGTTTTACAGCGGACTGAACCTGGTACCCGGAGCGCTGGGGGCGATGATAATAGGTTCTTCACCACTCTTTGTAGCTATTGTTGCACATTTTGCATTCCAAAATGATAAAATGACACCAATGAAAACCATCAGCATCCTGATTGGTGTTGCAGGAATAATCATTATAACAATGGGAAGATCACAATTTGAATTAAGAGGAGAACTTGAATTTCTGGGAATAATCCTGCTGCTTGTAAATAATCTCATCTCAGGATATTCCAATGTACTGGTATCCAAATCACCGGCAAGCATCTCTCCCTTGACGTTAAGTTCTTCTACCCTGGCAATAGGTGGATTGATGCTTTTAATTGTCTCAGTTCCGGTTGAAGGAATAAATACAGGTCCATTTCCCCTGGAATATTTTGTTGCCCTGGGCTGGCTTAGCTTTCTTTCGGCAGCAGCTATTTCTATTTGGTTTGTTTTGTTAAAAAGACCAGACGTAAAAATTTCAATTCTAAATGTATGGAAATTTTTGATTCCAGTTTCAGGCGCTGGCTTAAGCTGGCTAATCCTCGAAAATGAAAGTCCCGATATAATTTCAATTATTGGAATGACAGTGATTGCCCTTTCGTTACTGACCCTAAATTTTTCAAACAGAAGAGCACTAAAAAAGGAAAAACAGTCAATTGCTCAAAAACCTGTTTCTTAAAACTCCATTTATTTTTATTGTTCCAGTACCAGCAGTTCAATCTTCCTGAAATCAGTCGGATGACTTTCAGCCTGAATGGAAATTGTTCCTTTGGAAATGATTTTATTTCCATTTTCAGGCAGAAACTTTTTGTAATATTTATCTCTGGGATCCAATTGGGGTTTTTCATAATTCATAACCTCTTTCCCATCTACAAAATGCCTGATAATCTCCCCTCCTCTTACTTCAACCTCCACATTCACCCACTGATCGCCATGGAATGTTTTCGACCCTGAATTAATGCAATGGTCCTCCACCAAAATACTATCCATTACCACATTGGTACCTGGAGTGCACAGGTTCATGGTTGAGCGTTCATTTTTTCCATTCCCACCCAATAACTGAACCTCAACAGAAACCGGAAAATCCTGGTCTTTTTCCATCGATTCGGCACTTTGCCCGTGAAGCATCAATCCATTGTTCCGAAAAGCCCAACCTGGTCCACCTTTTACCTGTTCTCCTACAAACCGGTATTCTACCCGAAGCCTGTAATGCGAAAATTCATTTTTGTAAAACATGTGCCCAAACTGGCTGTTCCATTCGGTCCATTCATCGTAACTAACCCTTAACAGCCCATCCTCTACCCTAAAAGTAGTGTTAATATTTTCACCCAATTCATAACCTGTAAATTTAATTTGCCAGTCATTCAAATCTTTTCCATTAAACAACTGAACCCAATTTTCAGCACTGTTGGCCTTAGCAGACTCAATTTTGACCTCCCTGTTTTTTTGCCCCGAACCACAAGATGTTGTGATTATTACTATAATTAACACCAGAAACTTTATTACCAAAGGCAGCTTTTTCATAACCAGTATAATCTTAAATTAGTTAAACTTTCAAAACGAAGGTAAAGGTAAAATAAAATATGATGCACTGGAAAGCAGCAAACAGATGCTGTCGGTAAAACTATTACAGTTTGAAGGGAGATGTGTATATTTGACCTTTAATAAATAAAAGAAAGTTGATTACATTCGGAATAAAATACTGGTATATTTTTCTGCCACTGATTATTATGGCTGCAGCAGGCGTTATGCTCCTGTTGTATTACAAGAATATGGACAACCGGGAATTAACCCCGCAACAAAAAGGTGTTCTTATGACATTAAGGTTTTTGTCGGTTGCTGTAATTGCCTTATTGCTCTTATCTCCAATTTTAAAAACAATGAAAAGATTGGTGCAAAATCCACTAATTATTGCAGCCTGGGACAATTCAGGCTCTGTTGTTACAGCAGATGATTCACTCAAAATAGCAGAAGAAATAAAACAGCTGAAAGAAACTATCTCGGAAGAATTGGGTAAAGAATTCAGACTTGTTCATTACTCTTTTGGCCAGGAAACTAATTTAAATGGGAATCTGAATTTTTCCGAAAAAAAATCGGATTACAGCAATCTCTTTACAACAGTAACGAACAATCATTTCAATGAAAATGTGGGAGCACTAATTTTAGCAGGAGATGGTACCTATAACCAGGGAAAAAATCCTGTAAATATGATACATGATGTTACCTTTCCTGTATTCTCAATCGGAATTGGCGATACTGCTGAAATTACAGATGCACGCATTCAGGGAATCAGAGTGAACAGGACCTCATTCTCAAATAACCGGTTTCCGGTTGAAATTGATGCAGCTTTTGCAAAGCTGCAAAACATCCCACTTAAACTATCTATTAGTCAGAATGATAAAGAAATAGCACAAACTATTATTACGCCTGACACAAACGATGACTTCATTACCCACCAGTTTATCCTTGACGCAGGTGAAGCAGGGTTAAAACATTATTCAGCAGAAATTGAAATTGCAGAAAATGAAAAAAACATAAAAAATAACAAAATAACCTTTGTTGTTAATGTTCTTGATGACAAACAAAAAATACTTATCCTGTCCAGTGGCCCTCACCCCGATATTGGAGCAATAAAATATACCCTGGAACAGCAAAAATCTTACGAAGTATCTGTATTTCATGAAGAGCCATATCCATCAAACTTTTCTGATTTTAACCTGGTAATTCTACATCAGTTGCCAACAGCGGGTAAATCAATGTCGGGTATAACAGGTAATGAAGAACTGTCAATTGTTCCTTTACTTTTTATAATTGGATCCAAAACTTTCCTCCCGCAGTTAAATGCACTGGCCTCAGGTGCAGAAGTAAAACCGCTTGCCGGGTCACCCGAAGAAGCTCAGGCATTTGTAAATCCGGCCTATGGCACATTTACATTAAGCGAAAGTTTAAGGGAAATATTACCTAAGTTTCCTCCCTTGATGGCACCATTTGCTGATTACTCACTACATCCTGCTTTTACACCCGTGCTTTATCAGAAAATCAAAAATATTGAAACCGGCAAACCCCTTCTGGCAACGGGAGTATTAAACGGGAAAAAAACCGGATTCCTTTTTGGCGAAGGAATATGGCGATGGCGACTGAACAATTATTTTCTGACTCAATCGCACGACCAGTTTAATGAATTGATAAACCAATTGGTTCAATATCTTGCACTGCGTGAAAATGAAGATAATTTCATGATCGATTATGATGCGGTTTATGCTGAAACCGACGATGTGGTGTTTGCAGCCGAAGTATACAACGATGCATTTGAACGGATATCCTCAGAAGAAGTAACCATTGAGATTGAAAATGAAAAAGGTGATAAGTTTGAATTTACGTTCGATTCACGCGGAAACGGATATTATCTGAATGCAGGAAAACTTCCAATAGGAACCTACAGATTTAAATCAGAAGTGACCCTGGGAGAAGTTACCTATACTGAAACAGGGAATTTTGCGATAACAGAAATGAACCTTGAACATATAACTTCCAAAGCAAACCACCGCATGTTGTACCAGCTGGCTTCTCAAAGCGGAGGCCAATTCTATCCGATAAACCAGGCAGAAGAGGCAATAAATACGTTGAAAAATAGCAATTATTTAAAACCTGTCAGCAGTTTTCAGGAAATGATAACCGAATTGCTGAACATGCGCTGGTTATTTTTTGTTCTTATTTTATTGTTAAGCGTGGAATGGTTTTTGAGGAAATACTGGGGAATTTATTAGAGGGAGCTTGAACAATATGAAGATCAGGATGAAACATACAGTATATAGTACACTATTTTTTATTTTAGTTTTCTTATCGTTTTCATGTGTGCCAACCAGGAGCCTGATTGTAGATATTCCGCAGCCTGCGAAAAAAGAACTGCCTCCCGAAGTCCAAAGCCTGACCCTGGTATCACAGGTAATTGATGAAAAATATACCGATCTTCATTCCGATTCCCTTCAAAAAATATTTTACCAAAGCCGCTTCGATCTCGATACTGCAATTTACGACATTCAGATGGCGGATACTACTCTGAAGGCACTGGGTGAATTGTTATTCGAATCAGGAAGATACGATTACGTTATCCCTGAAGCACGCTTTCTTAGAGCTTCTTCAGATGCCCGACCAGCTCCTGAATTAAACTGGAAGGATGCTGCTGCCATTAGCGAAACATTTGAAACAGATGCAGTATTATCACTCGACTACCTAAAAACGCATGTAATAACCGATCTCAACAGCGATACCTATTATAATCCCTATGAAAATAGTTACCATTCAGCGGTGGGTGCCGAGATGAAAATTTCCTTTGAAGCACTTTTCAGAATTTATTATCCAAAACAAAAAAAGGTGTTGCTGCGGGAATTCATACGCGATACCCTTTATTGGGGAGACAACGATGCAACCGTAAGATCTTTATTCAACCGATTTACACCTGTAAAACAGGCACTAACCGAAACAGGTATTGTCATTGCACTCGACTTATCGGAAAAAATCGCTGTACGATGGCAGCCTGAAAGAAGAAGATATTTTATAACTGGAAACCGGAAGTTAAGACAGGGCGATCAGATGGCTTTAGACGGAAACTGGGAATCGGCCATCGCCGTATGGAAAGAAACAGCCGAAAATGCTGGCTCCAACTCATTAAAAAGTAAAGCTCAGCTAAATGTTGCCCTGGGGTACGAAATTCTCGGAGATATCGATCAGGCTATCAGCTGGGCTCTAAAATCCTATGAGACAATGTACCGCCCACTGACTTATGAATACCTTAAAATGTTGGAGCAAAGAAAAATTGAATTAACCAGAACAGAATGAAACCTCGATTTCTTCCTGCAATGCTGCTCCTTTTGCTCTTTTCTTCATGCACTGTTTACCGGGAATACCGCATTGAGGTATATAAACCCGGAGAATTGGTAATTCCGCCCCAAAAAGAAAATGCTGCCCTTATATACCGCAATTTTAAATACCAGGGCGATACGCTTCAGCACTTCTACAGAAAAGAAAACCAGTTGATAAGGGTGAATGATCCGCACAACCTTGATAGTATCCTGATAAATGTGTGTTTAAATGAACTGGCAATCAATCTGAAAAATAATAATGTTTTCAATGAAGTCCCCATTTTTCCTTATCATACATTTGACAGGCATGTCGGAGATAATCTTACGCCCCTTCCGGAAGAATTGATTGCAAGGTTATCACAGGACGCAACTGCAGACTTACTTATTACGCTCGAAACTCTTTCTACTTTTTTTTCAACATATCCGGAAACATTTGATACCCCTCATACCAATGAGGTTGTTACAATAGCTGTTTGGGGAATATATGATCCGGAAAAGCATATCCGGATTGAACAAAAAACCATGATTGATACCATATACTGGAATGGATATGATACAGAAGGAAATCTCCGGCAAAATTATAAACCTCCACCTCGGCATACTGCTCTCGAACTAGCTTCGGCAATGGCCGGCGAAAGCTTTGCCAAAAGATTTTACGCCAGCTGGCAAACGGAGAGCAGAATGTATTCTGTTCCTCCCCTGCCCGATTTTTCAAATGCTGCTGTATACCTGGAAGAAGAAAAGTGGGATGAGGCAATCGTACTATGGCAAAAATATATAGATGACAGAAACGGAAAAATGGCAATTGATGCACGTTATAATATAGCATTGGCTTTTGAAATGAAAGACGATTTGAATGCTGCCAGAAAATGGCTTGCATCAGCATATGAATTAGCACAAAGCTACCGGAGTAAAAATGATTTGCAAATGATTCAACTTTATCAAAAAACACTTGACAGAAGGCAAAAGGAAATACTTTTTATTGAACGGATGAAAAATGAAAATATGAATTAATTCAAATGAGTTATTATTTTTCCCGAATCAATTGTATCCCATCGGATTTAAATTCAATCCATCTTTTTTTATATAATTGTCCTACAGCTTTTTTAAAATTCTTCTTACTGATACCAAGCAAAGCCTGAATTAATTCAGGAGTTGAATTATCGGTTAATGCCAGAAAACCGTTGTTCTGCTGTAATACCTGCAAAAGTTGTTCTGAAAGAACATCGATTTTTTCATAACCTGGTTTTTCCGACAAAACATCAATTTTTCCGTCTTCCCGCACCTTATTCACAAAGCCCTTCATCTTTTCACCCACAGCTATCGGGCTAAACAGCTGATTTTTATAAAGCATACCCCAATGTCCATTGTTTACAATGACTTTATACCCTGTTTCAGTTTCTTCAGCTACCAGTAACTGCACCTCATCTCCTCTTTTATATTCTATAGAATCACTGTTCATGAACTTATCGGTTTTTGCTGAAGCAGCAATACGATTTGTTTTTGTATCAGCATATAGATAAACCAGGTAAAATCTTCCTTCCTCCATTTTGGTTTTCTGCTCATTGAAAGGCACAAGCAGATGTTTGGGAAGTCCCCAGTCGAGGAATGCTCCAAATCGATTAACTTCAACAACTTCCAAAAAAGCAAATTGCTCAACTTCAGCATAAGGGTTTTCAGTGGTTGCCACCAGCCGGTCTTCCGAGTCGGAATAAATAAAAACTGTTGCCTCTCCACTTGTCAAAACTTCATCGGTCACAAATTTGCGGGGCATCAATATTTCACCAAGGTTTTCACCATCGAGATAAACTCCGTTCT
>JBEPWX010000136.1:2156-7505 GCA_041642235.1 Mariniphaga sp. | reverse complement strand
GAATGTACAATCTTGATATTAACACTGTTATTTCGCAGATGCAGGACCAGCTCGAGGGAAAAGATGCGGGGCAAATGGAACGATCAGGAGAAATGCGGGATATTACAATTAAAGTTCCTGAAAAAGGATTGAATGAAATTGCCAATCTTACCATCACTTCGGGAAATCAGGTGTTTAGGCTCAGTGAAATTGCCACTATTTCATTTGGCGAATCCCCCCGGGAAATCCTCCGGAAAAATCAAATTCGTTCGGGAAGAATAATTGCACAAATGGATAAAAATCTTGCATTAAGTCAAATAGCCGAAGAAATCAGGCATGAAACAGCATCCATTGAATTGATGCCTAATTACCGGATTTTGGTCACCGGAGAAGAAGAAAAAAGACAGGAATCTATGAGCAGCCTTGGCTTTGCTTTATTACTTTCAGTAATATTGGTTTATATGGTAATGGCATCTCAATTTGAATCGCTGGTGCACCCGTTTACAATTCTTCTAACTATTCCTCTTGCAGTGGTAGGAAGTATTATCATTTTTTTCATAATGGGTAAAACCCTGAACATCATGGCACTGATAGGGATAATTATGTTGGCAGGAATTGCCGTCAACAATTCAATTATTCTTGTCGACAGGATTAATCAACTTATAAGGGAAGGAACAGAGCGGCGTGAAGCGATCCTGCAGGCAGGACAGCAACGTATCCGACCAATTATTATGACTAGTCTTACAACCGTGCTGGCATTATTACCACTTACCTTTGGATTTGGGGAAAGTGTCTCACTTCGTTCGCCTATGGCATTAGCTGTAATTGGAGGTCTCGTTACCTCTACACTGCTGACACTGGTTGTAATTCCATGTGTCTACGATATATTAGACAGGACAAGAACCTTGTTTGCAAAGAAATAACATGAAGTTCATCGTAAACCGAAAAATATTCATCAGTATGCTGTTCACGGGGCTTACCCTTCTGGGGTATATCTCCTATAAACAACTGCCGGTAGAATTAATGCCCAATGCCGAACTCCCCATGTTGTTCGTACAAATAAACTCGCGAATCGAAGTAAATCCGGCGTATATGGAAAACCAGGCGGTTATCCCAATTGAAGGAGCCATCGGTACCATGGAGGGTATTGAAAGCATGGAAACCTTTCTGAATAACCGTTCTGCCTCAATTCAGGTTAATTTTAATCAGAATGTAAATTTTAAATATACCTTTCTAAAGCTTCAGGAACGGATAAAACAAGCCGCCGACAATCTGGATGAAAATTTCATAGTTTCGGTAAACAGGGTGGATATCCAACAGCTTACCAACCAGTTTATGGAACTACAGATACGTGGTAGTGGCGGAACCAACCGGTTGCGTAACATTGTTGACCAGGAAATTGCTGCCGAGCTTGAAAATATTGACGGAATTGCTTCGCTAACGGTTTATGGAGGAAAAGAACGTTCAATTGAGATAACATATGATAAAAATGCACTTGAAGCATACGATATTACACCGGCACAAGTTCGAAATGCCATTGCAACCAACTCTGCTAACCGCACATTTGCAGGATATCTTCATGAAAGTCAGAAACAATATTTTGTACATGTAACAGCTGAATATGAGCATGTGACCGATATCGAAGATATTATCGTGGCTGAAGGCCCTATATATCTTAAGAATGTTGCCGATGTTTTTTTTGGTGTAAAAGAGGAAGAATCAATAAGTCGGGTTAATGGTCTCGACGCGGTTTCTATTGCATTGGTGAGTGATTCTCAGGCTAACCTCATAGAAGTTTCCAAAAAAGTACAGGAACGAATCGCTGCCCTCAATGAAAAGCTGGCAATCAAAGATATTGAGATAGTAGTTCAGACTAATCTGGCAGAAACCATGGAGAAGAATATTGACCAGATAATGAACCTGGCGCTGGTTGGCGGGCTGCTGGCAATATTTGTTTTGTGGATGTTCCTGAAAAACGTCCGAATTGTTTCCATCATAGCCCTGGCCATTCCGGTTTCTGTATTCACTGCTTTTAACCTGTTTTATGCATTTAATGTTTCCATCAACAGCCTGACACTGGTTGGGCTCGTTCTTGCCATAGGTATGTTGCTCGACAATAGTGTAGTGGTACTCGAAAACATTTACCGGCTTTCGGGAAAGCGTTACAGCCCCGATATAGCAGTAGTACAGGGAACCACTGAGGTATGGCGATCCATTGTTGCGGCCACCTTAACTACAATAACGGTTTTCCTGCCGTTCCTGTTTTCATCTGAATATATGGTAAAACTTCTTGGGAACCACATAGGAGTTTCTATTATTTCAACCCTCACGGTATCGCTTTTTGTGGCTCTGCTTCTTATACCCATGGCGGCTCATTACCTGCTAAAGGGAAAATCGTCGCATAACATTTTCTATGAAAAAGTAACCACCAATAACCGAATTATACAAATATACGTGTTACTGCTTAAGACCAGTATGCGTTCACCTGCAGCAACCATAATCGGCGCAATTGTGTTGTTCTTTATTACTATTTTTATTGTACTTGCCGTAAGTATGAACACTTTGGAAGAAGTGGAAGAAAACCGGTTTTCAATTTATGTTACTATGCCCACCGGGTCTACGCTCGAAGCAACCGACCTGGTGGTAGCCGAGATGGAAAGCCGGTTGGAAGAGGTGGAAGAAAGAGAGGATGTTATATCAAACATTCAGGAAGAAGAGGCGGTAATTACGGTGGTTATGCAGGAAGATTTTAAAAAAATTAATGATCGTTCAATTGCAGAAATCAAATCTCAGGTAGAAGGACTGGCTCAAAATATTGCACAGGCTGAAATAAGCCTCACGGCACCTGCTTCAAGTGCACGGTTCCGAGGCGGAGGTGGCAGCGGGGGTGCTGGAATGCAAAACTTCAGCCGCTTTCTGGGAATAGGTGAAAACCGGGAACGCATAGTAATTAAAGGTGAAGATTTTACAACAATGAAAGGTGTTGCCGAAGATCTGCAGTATTACATTGAAAACCTGGAATCAATTAGAAGTGCCAATGTAAGTGTTGCCAGTGACCGGCCTGAACTACACCTTCATTTCAACCAGATGCTTTTAACACAATTTGGTCTTAATCTGAACAATATCGCTTCTGAATTAAGCTCATTTACCAGGGAGGTTTCATCCGGGGTAAATTTCAAACAAGGCAATGAAGAATATGAAATCATTATTAAAGAGAAACTCAGCGATGAAGAGGAAGAGAGTGAAAAAGGCATCGATGACTTAAGGAGACTTCAGGTAAGTAATAACCAGGGTGCTACTTACGATCTGCAGGATATTGCCGAACTGGTATATTCCGATGGGATGGCCAGCATTACTCGGGTCAACCAGGAAAAACAGATTGAACTGTTTTATCGCTTTGCTGCTGAGGCTGAGCAATCAAAAGACCTTCTTGAGGCCTATCGGTTGGAAATTGATGAAATTGTGGGAAATTATAAGCTGCCATCTGGCGTAGCAGTAGAAGTTATTCATGAAGAAGACCAGTTTTCAGAGTTTTATTTTCTTATCGGAGCTGCATTTATTCTTATTTTAATGATACTGGCTTCTGTTTTCGAATCGCTTACCACTCCCATAGTCCTTATGTTCTCAGTTCCATTGGCGGCCATTGGCTCCTTCATTGCATTAATTCTTACAGGGAACAGCCTGTTCAACGCAAACACCCTTACAGGCTTTCTCATTCTCCTTGGAGTAGTAGTAAATAATGGCATTATCCTCATTGATTTCACCAACATACTGCGCAAACAGGGATACCGGAAATCACGGGCATTAATAACAGCAGGTTTGTCAAGAGTCCGGCCTATCCTGATAACTGCCATTACAACAATTGTGGCTATGATACCATTAGCTTTGGGGCAATCGGAATATGTCGGGGCTATAGGAGCCCCCTTTGCTATTACAGTTATTGGTGGTCTTTCAGTTAGTACTTTGCTTACCCTGGTTTTTGTGCCTACTCTTTATTTCGGTATGGAGAATGCCATGAACTGGCTCAAATCATTACACTGGTCACTGAAGGTCATGCAAATTATTTTACTGATGGCTGCCTCAGCATATATTTATTTCGAGGTCGATTCCTTTGTATGGCAGTTAATTGGGTTCATGCTGATATTTATCCTGATCCCCGGAGTAACAGCTTTCGTGCTCACAAGCCTTCGTAAAGCAAGTGAAAAAGTTATCGATGAAAATATATCAATCCGCATTAAAGTACGAAACCTCGTAAAAATTTACGATCGCGATAACCGTTTTGCCCGCGAGTGGAAAGCTGGTATAAAAATCAGGGAACGTGCCGGATTAATGAGAGATTACAGGAAAACCCGCGATTTCTACGATCTGGTATGGCAAATTCCTCTTTTTGCCTTCCTGATATACTTCACATTCTTTTATATTGATAACCATTTATGGATGTGGGTATTGTCGCATTTTATTTTTTTCTTCATGTTTATGTTGTGGACCCCTTTTTCGCAGATACTGGCAAATAAGTTCGAAGACACTTCAAAAACAAATTACTTAAAAATTGACAGAATAGTAAAAAATATCCTTTTCTGGGGAGTCCCGGCACTGTTCCTTTTCATTTTCTTCATGGAATGGAATAATAAAGGGATGGTCATATTTGCAGGTACGATATGGTTGTTGTTGCTTGGCATCTACAGTTCGGGAGAGTATATCCATCGAAAAAAGTTAAACATTGCACGTATAGAAGGCAGATTTGGAGCATTCCGCCGCTGGTATTTTACTCTTGTGCGTCAGGTTCCTGTAATTGGCAAAAGGAAGGTTCCATTCAGGGCATTAAACGGAGTATCGCTGGAAATAAATACGGGTATGTTCGGATTGCTGGGCCCCAATGGCGCCGGAAAATCGACAATGATGCGCATTATATGCGGTATTCTGGAGCAAAGCTACGGCAAAATATGGATCAACGGACTTGATACACAAAAACACCGTGAAGAGTTACAGGGGCTTATTGGTTATCTGCCACAGGCTTTTGGTACTTATGAAAATATGTCGGCATGGGAGTTTCTCGAGTATCAGGCTATACTGAAAGGAATTGAGGATGTACAAACCAGATATAAACGACTGGAATATGTTTTAAAGAACGTTCATATGTATGACCGGAAGGATGATAATATTGGATCCTTTTCGGGTGGTATGAAGCAACGAATTGGTATTGCCCAGATACTGCTCAATCTCCCGCGCATTTTAGTGGTAGATGAACCGACTGCAGGACTCGATCCACGCGAACGCATCCGGTTCCGAAACCTGTTGGTGGAACTTAGCCGCGAACGTATCGTCATCTTTTCTACTCATATTATTGAAGATATTTCCAGTTCCTGTAAC
>JBEPWX010000136.1:0-2146 GCA_041642235.1 Mariniphaga sp. | reverse complement strand
AGTTATCAATAAAGGAGAACTTAAATATTTCGGCACACCAAACGACATGCTTCGTATGGGCGACGGTTTTGTATGGCAGATGACTCTGCCTGCCAAAGAATTCGACAATTTTGCCAAAAACCGGCTTATTGTCCATCATATGCGCGATGGTGAAAATATTAAATTAAGGGTTCTTTCAAAGGAGAAGCCCTTTGAAAATGCCATAAATGTATCACCACATCTTGAAGATGCCTATTTGTGCCTTTTAAAAGATTTTGTAAAAAAAACTGAGCCATGAAACAAGAACTTCTTATATCAAATTGGTTTGTAAACCAGGGAAAGATGATACGCTATAATCTGAAAATTATTTTTGCCGGACGTTTTTTCTGGTTTTTACTGGCTGCTTTTGCCTTTTTCCTGTTTTTTGCCATTCAAACTGTATGGAACAGAGGAACATTAAATGAAGGGACTGTTTACAACCTGCTTGTTTTCCCGGGAATTCTCCTGATATTTTATCCCTCGGTGTTTGGGATCCAAAATGATGACGATTCCCGTATGCTTGAAATTCTGTTTGGCATTCCCAATTACCGGTATAAAGTCTGGCTGGTGCGGTTGATGTTAATTTATGTCCTTATTTTTCTCATTATATTGCTTTTTGCTGCGGCGGCGTCTGTTTTACTTTATAAAACTGACATTCTTGAAATGGGATATCAGCTTATGTTTCCCATCGTTTTTTTGGGGTCAATGGCATTTATGTTTTCGACAATCATAAAAAATGGTAATGGTACAGCTGTACTACTGGTTCTTATTGGCATCGCTCTGTTAATAATGCAGGATGCTATAGGACGTACGCAATGGAATGTATTTTTAAATCCTTTTCAAATCCCTAATAATTTCAATGAATTTATTTGGCAGGGGCTTGTTACAAAGAATCGTATATTCTTAGGTATAGGAAGTGTGGTTTTCATTTTATTTGGTTTATATAATCTCCAGAAAAGGGAGAAATTTGTTTAAAAAAATCAATACTTCAGGAGTGAAAATATACTATCAGGTATCCATCAGACCGTTTGGTTTATAATGAATGATTACCTGAATTAGTTCATGAAGTGTAATCATTAACTATAAAAGAAGCTTGAATCTATACCAACCGGTTGGTTTCTATATCAGGAAAAATTAAATACGGTTTATAAGATTTTGCTTCTTCAAAATCCATCAATGCATATGAAATAATAATAACCACATCACCTACGGCTACTTTACGTGCAGCCGGCCCATTAAGACAAATGGTTCCCTTACCACGTTCACCTTTAATCACATATGTCTCAAGTCGCTCACCGTTATTTATATTTACTACCTGAACTTTTTCATTTTCAATCAGATTTGCGGCATCCATCAGATCCTCGTCAATGGTAATGCTGCCTACATACTGCAGGTTCGCTTCAGTAACTGTAACTTTATGTATTTTTGACTTACAAACTTGTATCTGCATAATCCTGATTTTTCAATTATAACGAATATTATCAATCAATCGTATCTTACCGCACTTTACAGCAATACATCCTGATTTTTTTCCTTTTGCCGACCAATCATCAATTTGCTGAAAAGTTTCATTGTCAACAACTTCAAAATATTCAACGTTTAACACCTCACTATTGTTGATGCTATTTTTCACCCACTCTTTAAGTTCATATACGCTTTTTTCACGAACAAGTTCAGCCGACTTACGAAGCGTTTGATAAATTAAAGCAGCCTGCTTTCTTTCGTACGGAGAAAGCAATTCATTGCGTGAACTCATTGCCAATCCACTTTCTTCTCTGACAATTTCACAGGGAATAATCTCTACCGGCAGCTCAAGTTGTTTTACCATTGCCTTAATTACTGCCAGTTGCTGAAGATCTTTTAATCCAAAATAAGCTTTCCGGGGAATTACCAAATCGAATAATTTACTAACCACCTGGGCTACCCCGTTAAAATGCCCCGGCCGGTGTTTCCCTTCCAAAACCTGATCCAGCAATCCAAAGTTGAATTTACGTGTATCCGTTTCCGGATAAATTTCTTCAGGTTCAGGAGCAAAAACCAGATGACATCCCGAATCTTCAAGCAGTTTTATATCAGCCTCCAGGTTCCTGGGGTAACGCTTCAGGTCTTCGGGATCATTAAATTGGGT
>JBEPWX010000135.1:0-7535 GCA_041642235.1 Mariniphaga sp. | reverse complement strand
GAGAAGTCCCCGATGACAATCCCCGGGATGGTAATCCTCTCTTCCTGATGGGCATTCGTAATACGCAGGGTTGGGACTGGCCCAACCCGAATGATGCAAACACCCTCTGGGTTACCGACCATGGTCCCAGCGGTGAAATGCTTAGATTCGGACATGACGAGGTTTCTGTTGTATCGGCCAACGACAACCTGGGTTGGCCAACTATTTATAAATGTGAAACAGAAGAGGGACTCATTGCCCCTTCATTGGTATGGCAGAATGCGGTTCCTCCCGGTGGAGCTGCTATTTACACAGGAGATGCTATTCCTGAATGGAAAGGAAATCTTATTATAGGTACACTGGGATCCCGGCATCTGCAGCGTGTAGTGATTAAAAATGGTTCAGTATCTTCCCATGAAGTATACTTCAGAGATAAATACGGCCGATTACGCGATGTAATAATGAGTCCCGGGGGCGATTTATTCGTTACCACCAGCAATTGCGATGGCCGTGGGAATTGTCCCGATGGTGAAGATATGATTTTGAGAATAACAAAGTAAAATTTTTTTTCACCTTGTAATATATTAATCAATACGCATATTTCCCGCCCCTCTGGTATAAGATTACGGCTATTATTTTATTTCTCAGGAAAAATATATCATGCCTGATATATTTTTATAAAAGCAAATAAGTTAATGCATAAACCTGGGCCATATTAAATTCAATATAAACTCAATATAAATTCAGTATTAATTCAATTATAATTCAGTTTTAATTGAATTTACATTGAGTTAAAACTGAATCAAAAATGAATTTATGAAGGTTTAATCCTATTGGAACCTTTTTCTTTTAACAATTAACTGTATTATTGTCAGGTCCCGGGAACTGTATCGTTCGGGTACCTTATCCTTGCCTTACGTTATGAAAGTGAAATATACCCATTAATGGCTGCTGAGCTTACTGTCTGAACTCTCAACTTTTAATCTTCCCCCCCGAACGGTGGCCCCAAGAACAATACCTGCACCAACTATCACCAGGTTCTTTATAATATACTGACCTTCCAAAGTAGGCGCGTATGGAATTTTAAAAAACACTTCTGAAGGGAAGAGAAAAACCGGCACGAAAGTCCCTACCAATTGCAGGTAAAGCAAAAGCAGTGTTTCACGCAGAAAGATATTAAAAAGCAATCCGACACCAATGAGGGTTTCCCATACAGCCAAACCTATCAGAATGGTATTCTCCTCAAAAAGTCCGGCGGTTAACGTATTAATAGTCCTTACAGCGATATCCTCTGCAGGACTTAAACCTTCGAAAAATTTCAGCAATCCGAACCAGGTAAAAATAATACCAATGCTAATACGCAAAAATGTTAATCCTGTTTTTGCCATCCACTCCGTAACCGATTTATCAAATTTGATGATTCTATTGATGTATAATTTCATAATTGCCTTTTTATGGAAATTCAGCTGTCATTTTAGAAACGGCTGAAACCATCAAAAGTTCTATTCCTTGATTAAACATCTTTTTACCCCGGAACATGTGAAAGAGTAATAGCAGAAAAGGGAAAGTGGTGTATGCAGAAAAAAGTTAAGCAGATTGCTTCAAAAAATTAACAGTATCGTTTACATTTTTCAGGTTATGAAGTTCTTCATCGTGAACTGAAATATTAAAAATTCCTTCAAGATAAAAAGTAAATATCTTCCAGTCAACCCAATCAAAATTCAAATCGGAATGAAAAGATGCTTCAGGCTGGATATCGTTTTTACGGACACCAGTTTTTCGCAGTACACGATATAGGTTTCTTCGTATCTTTCTTTCTTCCATAATTAAATGAATTAGTTCATTTACTCATGCTAAAAAAACTGAACAAACGAATTAATGGGTCAAATATATTAATAATGTTTGAAAAGATTCTTTCTAAATGAAAAATAATACCAAAAGGATACTTATTTACTTGTTGATATTATGGAAATCCGATTTTAGCATACTATATACTTCCAAATCATGGTACATGCCATTCAGGAGTTCCCCATGCCGTTCAATGCCTTCAGATTTAAAACCCAGCCTGGCAGGAATGGCTGCGCTTTTTTCATTTCCTATAGCGACTTTTATCTGAATTCTGTTCATGCCAAGCTTTTTGAATCCATATTTTACTAAAGCAGCTGTGCAATTGGTAATAATTCCCTTTCCCTGCATTTTTTCAGCCAGCCAATATCCAAGTTCTGTTTTATGATTTGCCCAATCAATATCTTTAAAACCAATCAATCCTGCAAATTCCATATCGAACCATATAGAATAAACCTCATCTTTTCTCTTCTCTTTTTGACTTAACATGCTCCTGATAAATAATTCGGTATCTAAAACCGAATGGGTATAATCTACAAAAGGAAGCCACCTTCTTAGGTATTTCCGATCCTGATCAATGGTATTAAAAATTAAAGGTGCCATAGAAAGCTTGATTGTTTCGAGGTGGATATGTGTATTTACCTGGATATATTCCATATCATTTTCAAGTAGGTCTTCAAAAATTTAAAACTAATATTCCCTGTTGTTTTCAACTTATTATCTTTACGCCAAAATTAATAGTGGAAATAATAATTGTAAAGCTATGAAGAAATGGGGAATAATTGTATCCATCATTTTTATGTGTTCGGGTATTTCATGTGGGAGTGATGAAAAAAATAAAGATGAAAACCTGATTAAAATAACAACACCTCACGGAGACATCAAAATTAAGCTGTACGATAAAACTGTTGAGCACAAGAAGAATTTTGAAAAACTGGTAAATGAAAGTTTTTATGACAGCCTCCTTTTTCACCGGGTAATTCCCGATTTTATGATTCAAGGGGGAGATCCGGATTCAAAAAATGCAGAACCCGGAGCGAAGTTGGGTGGTGGTGTACTTGAATATGATATTCCCGCCGAAATTATTCCTGAATATTTTCACAAGAGAGGTGCAATTGCAGCTGCCCGGCGGGGGGGAATCATCAATTTAGCAAAAAGATCGAGTGCATCACAGTTTTATATTGTGGTAGGCCAGACTTATACCGAGGGTGAGCTTGATACATTGGAAATGGCAAAGAACCAGCACCTGAAGAATGAAATGGTGCGGCAACATCTGATAGCAGCAGAAAAAGAGATCCAGGAATTTAAAGAAAATGATGACCGGGAAGGATTTATTAAAAAAGTTACTGAAATAAGAGACCGGGTTGATAGTCTGATAGAAGCTCAAAACCTTGCAATAAAGTATACACCGAAACAAAGAGAAATATATATGACCATTGGAGGATATCCATCGCTCGACGGGGACTATACAGTTTTTGGCGAGGTTGTTGAAGGAATGGATGTGGTGGATAAAATTGCCTCGGTAGAAACCGACAAAAATGACCGACCGTTAAAGGATATTGATATGTCGATGGAAATGCTTAAATAAATTAATGATTCGAAGTTTTTATTTTTTTGTTGTTTTTGTTTGTTTTTCACTTAGTGGATATGCCCAGTCGAATAAGGTCAGGGTTTCAACTCATCTTGGCAGCATGACATTTATGCTTTACGACGACACCCCAAAGCATCGCGATGCTTTCCTGGAGCTGGTAAATGAAGGGTATTTCAATGAAACGCTATTTTACCGGGTCATCCAAGATTTTCTTATTCAGGGAGGCTCAAAAAGCTCCAGAAATGCACCTCCGGGTAAACGAATCGGCTACGGTGATCCAGACAAAACAGTGGATGATGAAATTTTGCCTCACCATTTTCATAAAAAAGGAGCATTATGTGCTCCCCGCCAGCCCGATGAAGTAAATCCATTTAAACAATCCGATATTTCACAGTTTTTCATTATAAAAGGAAGATTATATTCGGAAGGAGAACTTGACACCATGGAAATAGCTGTTAACCGGCCTATTCGTAATAAAATAATCAGGAAATATCTGACCGACGAGGTAAGGGCTGAACTGGATGCACTAAAAGAAATGAAAGAGGTTGAGGCTTTCCGGAAAATTGCCGACAAGGTAAAGCAGCAAATAGAAACGGAATACAGCTTGCAGACCGGATTACTTGAATTTTCAGATGAACAGCGTAAAGCCTATACAACTGTTGGTGGTTATACCGACCTGGATGGTAAATATACCGTATTCGGGGAATGCATTTCGGGTTTCGAGGTAATTGATAAAATTGCCTCCCTGAAAACCGATAAAAACAACCGGCCTTTTACGGATGTTAAAATGACTGTAACTGTTTTGAAGGAGTAACATGAAAAATATTCTTTGCTTTTTTTTATTCTTCATCTTTTTTTCCTGTACCAACAGCGGAAAAAAAGATGATGAAAAAACAACAGAAACTGTCGGCAAGAAAGAAAAATCTGCAGAAACAGGTTGGGAAGATGTACTGCCTGCAGTGGTAAATCTGGAATCATTTGACGGTACCCGGATCCTGGAAAGTGGGCAGGGATTTTTTGTTGGCGAAGATATAATTGTTACCCGGTATTCATTGGTGAACCATGCCGACAACGTGGTTATATCTCCAGTGAACAGCAATGAAAAATACAACAGCAGCCAGTATGTAGCTTTTGATCGCATAAACGATATTATTTTACTGAAGGTTGACGGGGTGAAACGAAAGCCGGTGGAACTCTATACCGGAACTGCACCCGAAGGTGCAAAAACCATTTATTTGACAGTTTCACCGGCAAAAACCATTCAATTATTTACAGGTAAGCTATTTAATCTTGCCACTGTTCGAGGTTCAAGATTGTACCGCATATCCAACCGGATACGAAAAGCCAATTATGGAGCCCCTGTTTTTGTTTCATCAAAGAAAGTCATTGGAATTGCTTTTGCCGGTGTCGTAAATTATCAAACCCAAAGCCTGGTAATTCCTTCGTCTTTCATTGTAAGGCTTCTTGAAGACAGGAAAAATCAACCGTTAACCCTGGAGTCGCTTCGCTCGGGAGCGAATGAAAAGACAGCTGCGGAGAACCGAAACATCAAAGGATTGGTGTTGGAAACTGATATGGGAAACATTACCATCAGGCTGTTTAATGAGACTCCTGAATACCGTGATAATTTCATCAAGCTGACAAAGGAAAATTATTATGACAGTTTGTTAATCCACCGGGTAATTGCCAAATTTGGCATCCAAAGCGGGGCTGCCGACACCCGTTATGCTGAAGAAGGAGATTTAATTGGATGGAAAGGACCGGGTTACACTTTGCCTGCTCATATTATACCAGAATTATTTCATAAAAGAGGAATGATTGGATCGCCCCGAAAACCAGATACTCAAAATAAGCGCAAACGTTCTGATGGCTCTCAGTTTTATATTGTTTCGGGAAGAAGATACTTCGACCAGGAACTGGATGAAATTGAGGAACAAAATGATTACATATTCTCAGCCGAACAGCGAGAAGTATATAAAACAATTGGCGGTGCACCCCATCTCGACGGAAGTTATACTGTTTTTGGAGAAGTAATCTCAGGTATGGACGTGGTGGATAAGATAGTTAAAGTTGAAACCGATAACGACTGGAGACCTTTGGAAGACATAACACTTAAGAAAATTACAATCTTAAAATAAACTCGTCAGTTCCCATCCATTTTTTAACCAAAATGTTTTAATGCCTGCATCCTGTGCCCCACGAATGTTTTTTTCCAAATCGTCAATAAATAATGTTTCTGTTGGCTTAATACCTGACAGCTCGATCAACTTCCGATAAGAAGTTAAATCGGGTTTTCTTTCGTGTAGTTCATGGGAATAATAATTTTTTACAAATATCGAAGGGAAATCAAATCCATAGGCTGATTTAAACTGCTTATGCAGCCGGCTAATATGAATTTGATTGGTATTGCTAAAAAGATACATATCGTATTTTTTTCCAAGCGCCTTCACCAATTCAACTCTTTCAACCGGAATATCAAGTATCATGGCACACCAGGCATCATCAATCTGTTGATCGGTTGCTTCGTAATTATTAAGTATCTCCCTGACTCTTTCCCGAAATGAAACAGGATCAATTTTTCCTACTTCCAGTTCATAAAAAACAGGATCAATGTATGCCTGCTCTTTATTTAAAACGGCATCATCCATACCAAGTTCTTTAAATGCGTTGATGGAGGCTTCAAAATCAAGATTCAGAAGTACATTTCCCAAATCAAGAACGATATTTCGTATTTCTGAAAGCTCAGGTTTTATAATGTTTTTATTATCCATTATTCCAAAATGTTTTGTAAGTGCTTTAAAATTTTCAGTTTTATCTGCTATGCAAGCTTCAATGGTTTAATATTGATTTTGAAATTGGCATATAATTTGATGTATTTATTTTACTGTATTTAACCGTTCAGTAAATTATAAATAAATCAGCCATCAAACGTTGGCTTTTTAATTCCCGGCGGCATCTATAGCAGATGCCGCTTTTTTTTTCATCGATAAAAATAGTTTAAAAAATTTCAAACTATTCCATATTAAATTTATTTTTCCATTTCAAAAAAACTGCATATGCTTTATGTGATTCCAATTTTTTTCCATGTCCGGGATAAATCTCTTCTATTCCCATATTAAACAAATTTTGCCATGTTTTCAGCAATAGGATGGGATCTTCGGCAAAATGAGGAAATACGACTCCATAATTCATATTCATAAAACAATCTCCTGCTATCACTTTTTCACCTATCACTACCGATTGAGAACCAGGTGAATGACCTGGTGTATGAATCACTTTACCAGCAATCCCATAAGGTGCAAGATCAAGCTCCTTGTCGATAACAACATCAGCAGTAAATGGTTTAGGAGAAGCAAAGCGGGGAAGGATGAATTTTCCAAGCCCCGAGACTATTCGCATTAAAAAACGTTGTCCGCCTGGTATGGGCATATACCCGTTCTTCAGGTTTTCAAATTCATTACTATGTACCACCACAGTTGCACCTGTCAGCTTTTTTAGTTCGTTCAGGTTCCCTGTATGATCATAGTGTGTATGAGTTAAAATTATTAATTTGATATCTTCCGGTTTTAACCGGTTGTTTTTCAACATTAATGTTATCTTTTTTAGGTTGCCTTTAACACCGGTATCAACCAGAACCGAATTAGAGCCATTAACTATTAATGTAACATTGGAATATCCAATCCGCTTCATCACAATTTTGGAATGCTGCATCGTCATCTACTTTTCATGTAAAAATAAACAGGGTTTTTCGAATATCAATCGGATGCAGCATATAGTTTTAAAGGATGACCTCCATAAGATATTTTGAAAAGGGATTTTTTTTTTAATGAATGATTATCTTTGGGCTTTAATTTCAATACGCAGAATATCATGTTGGACAGGATCAAAGCATTGCGGCAGGAAATAGAAAATTCAACTGCATCAACACCCGGAGAAGTGGAACAGCTTCGCATACAATACATAAGTAAAAAAGGAAGCATCAGCCAATTATTTGCCGATTTTAAAAATGTACCGAACGATCAGAAAAAAGAAGTCGGGAAAGCACTCAATGATTTGAAAACAGTTGCCCTTGAAAAAATCAACTTGATTCGTGAAGAATTTTTATCAAAAGAAACGAATA
>JBEPWX010000134.1:0-7538 GCA_041642235.1 Mariniphaga sp. | reverse complement strand
GTTCCTCCCTTCGGGCAGCCAACACCAGGTTCCATCCCTGACTTGCATACCTTTCAGCCAGGGCTTTTCCAATCCCCGATGATGCTCCTGTAATTACTACAACCTTCTTTTGCATAAAATATCCCGGAATTGTTTCAAAAGGATAATAAATTCTACGACGAAAGTATAAAATTTTGATTATCCCAAAAGCATAAATATGAATTAAACCTTATTGCATGTATTTTTGCTATTCAAAAATTGAAATGTTTTCCGTCCTAAAAAACATAACAATACAATTGGATGAAACAGATTCAGATTCATTAGTACCTTTGGGAATTAATACCAGATTAAATGATTTCTGTGGCATAATTTCACTGAAGCTTCCACAGACAGATTTCACATACAGTTTGGTATGAAGCAATGAAATTAGACTGGTTGCCCGGACAAAAACAGCAATTTAAATTCGGCTGCCGTTAAGGTTCTAATTGTGGATAATAGTAAACGTAGCAGAATTTCCAATACAGCATCCGTTTAGAAACATTCTCGCTCATGGCTACTAATTGACAACGAAAAACTCATGTAAAGGAGATTCATCAACAGTATAATTCCCATTTACGGCATATTAAAAAAGAGGCACCTTGACGGTGCCCCCTTTAAGCTAAATATAAACCAACGCGAAACAAAATTTTTATTACTCTACAGTTGATTCATCATCTGTATTTTCCTGAGCAGATGGTGTAATGCCTATCAAGAAATTCGTCTCAGTTGTTGTTGCTTCTTCAACTATAATATCAACTTCAGCAGTATATTCATCCACCTCCAGTACCAAGGTATAATCACCAGGAGGTATACCAATAATGGAATAAAAACCTTCCTCTGAAGAAATGGCAGAAGTAATCATTTCTTCATCATCATATAAAAGAATCGAGGCACCAATTACAGCATTTCCGTCCTCATCGGCTACCACACCGGAGATTTCACCTGTACTTGTTTCTACATTTGCAACAGCCCTCACTACCGGTTTAAAAATAAAACCCATTATATTACGTGGGTTCCCCTGCATTACAAACGAACGGCTTAAATCAAAATCCACGAGAACTTCAACCTCAGTCCCCTCAACTACGTCGAGTGCAGGATCCAATTTAATCTTAAGACCACTTGCATCTCCACCCGGTACTTTCAGATTAAATTCAGCACCATCCTTTAAAAGAATACCTGCATCAACTATATGCAATCTGATTTCAGAATAAGCACCAACAGGAACATCCATTTTTGCCATTACATCTGTCAAACCATTTCTAAGCTCTAAAAGATTAAAGGTGGCCGATTCATCAAGTTCCACAAGGATAAATTCATCGTTTTCAGAGCCTTCTGATTCCGGCTCTTCAGCAGGATATTTTAAAAGCTTTATCCAATCGATGGTCACATTGGCCTCTGCTACCAGATCTGCTGGAAATGGGGCATCGGTTATTTTAAATACAACAGTTCCCATACCCTGGGATTCAAGACCCAATTCTTTTTCAGATAGCTGGTTGCAACTCATAAAAAAACCTGTCAGCACAATAAATGCTGCTGCAAAAACTGTAAATTTCATAGATTTACTCATAATGGAAAGTTTAATTTTAATAAATAGTAATTCGGTATTTGTTTTTAAAAACGTAATCGATTTGTAATGGCTCACAAACTATTTGAAGAGCATTGTCAAGGTTACCTGTTTGTATTGAACCTGAGAAACGCTTATTTGCATGTTCCTTCAGAATAATTTCCACATCAAAAAATTGTTCAATTTCATGTACCACTTCCGGTAAAGAAACATTATGAAACTTCTGATTGAATTTGGCAAATCCCGGATATTCATTTTCATTTACAACAGTTTCAATTTCAGCAGCATCATTAATACCCGTAAAACGGGAACCCGCTTCAAGTATCCAAAAGCTGTCGTTGAAATTGGTTTTTACTTTACCCTCATAACACTGGACTGTGAGCTGATTGTCATATTCATTAACTAAAAACCGGGTGCCTAATACTTCCACTTCACCCTGATTGGTAGTCACATGAAATCCTGAACCTTTTTCCACTTCGAAATAGGCTTCGCCAATTAATTTGACATTCCTGTTCCACAAAAATTTCCGGTAAGAAAGGGTACTGCCATCATGTAATACAACCCGGGAATCATCAGGCAAACGAAATGCATATGTATCACCACTGGAGGAATTAATTGTTTCAGTTGCAGTAAAAAACCAGAATGCAATAAGAACAGCAGCAGTTGCGGCAACTGAAGCAGCAGCCACGTACCAGGATATTTTTCTTACAGGCGTTTGCTTTTTTTGCTCAATTTCATCCAAAAGCCTGGCCAACACTTCCGCTTTTTCAATCCGGGTATTTATTTTATAGCTTCTTAACAGCTGTTCAGCTTCCGAAGATAAAATATGCTCCTTATTTTTCTTTTCTTTCATTAACTACTGCATCTTTTGTCTGCAACAACCTATATATCCATAAGAAAGAATATACCCTACCATAAAATGAAAATTAATTTTCAGAATTTAATATTCATAAAAAAAACAGGTGTTATACCCAGGGCAGATATATCGGAACGAACAGTCATGGAACCGGTATCAGATGAAAAACGCAGATAATTTACTTCCACAATATTTTGCCGGTTAAAAACATTTAGAAGTGAGGCACCAGTACTGAAATAAAAATATTCATTAATAAAAGATTTTACCAAAGCAACATTCACCTGCGAAAAGTTTCCTGATCGGGAAAATCCATCAACCTGCTGATCAGGAACATATCGATAAACCGGCAGACCAGTTGAATATTGCCAACTACCAGTTACTGTCCACTTTTTCCACTTTATCATTTCGGTTAATTTCAATCTGTGGGTCCGATCATTATATCCTGGGAACCATTCTTCCCCTAAAAATCCAATCATTTGTTCCTCTGCCGATGAGACGGAATATCCTGCCATATGGTTAAATATCAAATGCTTTTTCTGAATAAAAAGGTCAATTCCTCTGCGGCGTTCTTTGCTTTCTCTGAGTGCATATGATACTATCTGCTTCTCATTCTGTTGGGTGTATTCTGCAAAAAGATTCCTTTTCCCTTTTGTATTTTTAAAATAAGCTTCCAGATCAAGATACCAACCGTTTTTTTCAAACTTACCTCCCAGGATATAATGTGATCCGGAAACCACTCCCAGTCCATCATTATCAGGCAGGGACCATAGACGGCTATAATGGCCTTCACTGTCAAAGCGCCTGATACCTGATAAAAACTGATAATACATCCCGCTTAAAAAATAAAGTTTTAAATATTTCTCAGGTGAGAATTCAATTCCACCCCTGGGTTGCCAATACATTTCTGAATTATCTGAGTTAAAACTTCCCCGGATTCCCCACCTGTATCGCATGGAATGCTTTGGTTCAATGACCTGCTGAACAAAAAAATTCAAAAGGTTTAATTTATTACTGCTGGAAATTGAATCAATCTGCAGCACGTCATAAAAACGGCTTGCAAAGAAATCATAAGTATACCTGTTGGCAGTCAAACCGGCACCAGCATCATTTGTAAAAATTCCTTTTTTATATTGCGATCTCCAGGTCATCCTGAATTCATTCACCTGATTAAAGCCATTGTCAATATCATGAGTTTCACGTAAATATGTTTTTTCACGTGTCCTGGCAAGGCCCTTCCCTTTACCCTGTCCCTTACCCGGATTTTCAATTATTTCAGTAACTGTTTGTAATTCCCCCGTTTCATCTGTTACATTCTTTTCAAGTGTTGAATAACCAGATGAAAAAGAATGAAACCAATGGGGATTCGACTGCCAGTTCAAGTTAAAGCTTAATCCGAGACTTTTACTTTTCATGCTTTCATTTCTGTAAAAATCACGTGTTTGAAGTAACTCAAAATCCCTGTTTTGTTCATCTGTACCATAAAGAATATTGAAATCGATATTAAAACTTTCGATCGGATGAAAACTCAGTTTTGCATTCACATCCTGGAATTTAATTACTGGAATAATACTGGATGTAACCGGATTTTCTTCTGAAGAAATCACATCATCAATTAATCGGAAAAAGAGAAAATTTTGCCAGCTGTCGATAAATGAACGACGCCAGGCAGCTGTAACTGAAAATTTTTCAGTTACCGGTAAATTGGCAAGTACATTAGTATTTAATAAATTTGCTGATAAATCGAGGTATGGTTTATAATTTTTCCCTGATTTACCGTTAAGCTCAATCAATCCCGACACCCGTCCGCCATAGGTAACATCAAAACCACCACGTGAAACAAATGCCTGTTGAACAAACTTCGCATTGAGTACACTCATGTTACCTAACAGATGGCTGGTTTCAAGCACTGGGATTCCATCAAACAATACCAGATTATCGGTTGGCTCACTCCCTCTGATGGAAAGTCCTGACAGCCCTCCCTGATAAAATTCAATTCCCGGAATCAATAAAAGGGCATTACCCAAATCATCACTTGCGATACGTGGCATGGATGAAGCCTTTAATGGATTAAAACCAATTTTCTCTGGCCTGGGCGATGCCTGCAGGACATCTTTTTCGCGGTGAATCACCCTTACCGATTCTACCATTACAGCCAGGGGCTTTAAAGAAAAAATAACCTGTTCATTTACTGAAACCACCGTATCAATTCGCTGGTAACCCAGATGACTTACAAGAACCCGAACCGAATCTGTTTTTGAAACAGAAAAACTAAAATATCCAAGTTCATTGGTCATCCCTCCCTTGTTTCCTTCTGTAGCAAGATTGCAATAAATAATATTCTCTCCTGTTTGCTTATCATACACGTATCCATGGAAAATTGAAGATGGAGGCTTGTTATCTTCCTCTTTTCTGATCCCAGATGATTTTTGCATCATAAGTAACCAGGTTCCATCGATCGGCTTTGAATCAACCTTATAGTGATCTCTTAGATGTTCCAGAAAATGTTCCAGCGAAACATTTCTGAAGGAAAAGGTTGCATGAATTGAATTAAAAGAAACCGCATCATAGGCAAATCGGATGCTACTGTGATTGGAAATTTCTTGCAAAACATCTGAAAGAGGTCTGTCACTGGCAGAAACAGAAATTGACTGCTGTGCTTTTCCATTGGAGAAAATTAGCATGCAAAAAAAGAAGATTATAGCATGCAGGAACAATTTGATTTTCCTGTTTTTCTTCCATTTATTATAATATCCTGGTTTAGTCTCCATTGTTAAATTTTAGCCCCCAACTTTCCTCTAAGTATGGAAAGTGCCTTGCTCATCTGCTTTTCAACAGCTTTTATACTTACACCCAAAGCCTCAGCTATATCACGGTAACTTAAACCATCAATCCTGTTCATTAAAAAAACTACCCGGCATCTTTCAGGAAGGCCGGCAAGTGAATCCTGCAGCTTCGTGTCAAACTCCTTCATCTCCAGAATGTATTCCGGTGATTTATTATCTGCATTTTCAAAATACTCTGAACGAAATTTAAGGTTATAATTTTGCCGTCGAATATTTTTTAAAAAAAAGTTTCTTGCAATAGTAAAAAGATATGGACGCAAAGTATCATCTTTTACTTTGTGGCGATTATCCCACAACTGCAAAAAAACATCTTGCGTTAAATCTTCCGACAATGCAGCATCGCCTGACAGATAAAACAAGTAGTTCAGAACAAACTGATAATTCTGATTAAAAATGTTAATAAACCAACTTTTCCCGTCTTTTTCAGCGTCCATTCACCAGGTAAAAGTAATTCATCCACAAATCTAAAATAAAAATTCTAAAATAAAAGATAATCAGGATTTGTCTGTTATTTGACTGAAAAAGTATAAATGGTTGTTGATTTATATACTTCACCCGGATTCAGTATTGTAGAAGGGAATTGAGGTTGGTTAGGGCTATCGGGGAAATGCTGCGTCTCCAGACAAAATCCAGACCTGGTTGTATAGGGTTCGCCGCTGTTCCCGATTTCTTTACCACTAAGATGATTACCTGTGTAAAGCTGAATACCAGGTTCGGTGGTAAACACTTCCATGTACCGGCCGTTTTCAGGTTCAAAAACACTGGCTGCAAAAGACAGTTCGTCAGATGTTTTATTGAGCACATAATTAATGTCGTAACCGGAACCAAATTTAAGCTGCGGATGATCAGCCTGAATTCTTTCACCAATAGGATGAGGAGATGAAAAATCAAGTTCAGTACCTTGAATGTTTACTATTTCTCCCGTAGGGATCATACTTTCATCTTTCGCCGGAGTTGCCTTAGTTGCATTAATCACCAAAATATGGTCAAGAATATCTCCGTTTCCCTCTCCATTCAGGTTAAAATAGGAATGATTAGTAAGATTTATATGTGTTGACTTATCGGTAGTTACCTCATAGTCAATCCGAAGTTCATTTTCGTTGGTTAAAGAATAGGTAACTTTTGCTCTTTTGTTTCCTGGAAATCCAAATTCACCATCGGGACTTTCGATGGAAAAAATAATTGCATTTCCCACCTGTTCGTAATCCCAAACCTTCCGGTACCAGCTATCGGGCCCGGAATGAAGGGTAGCTTCTCCATTATTTACAGGTAACCTATAGGTATCATTATCAATTGTAAAACTTCCATTGGCAATACGATTTGCAAAAGGACCAACTATAGCTCCATGGCTTGCACCGTATTTCTGGTATTCTTCAAGCGAATTGAATCCCAATACAACATCATCGAAATTTCCATTTTTGTCAGGGGCATAAACAGAAACTATTTTAGCACCATAATTGGTTAAGGTAACCACCATACCCTTGTTATTTTTTAAGACGAACAGTCGGGTTGACTTTCCGTTTATCTCACTTTCAAAATCAGATTCGTTGTAAGGCATTTTTATTTCTTCTTTTTTTGTGGAAGTACATGCTGTGACTATAGCAATCAAAAAAAACAGGACTATTTTTTTCATAGAATTCAAATTTAATACATTCAACCAGTAAATTCCCTTTACAAAACTATAAAAATTAAAATATTGGCTTATGTAAACATCAATTAATTCAGAATTAACTACTAATGGCGCTTAAAAACCAATTAAAGTTTCATTCTTTTATAGAATAACCTCTCAAATTAATCATCCTATTAAATTCATAGTTTCTGCATATTAATAAAAATATTATTTAGCCTTAAATTAAACTGTTTATATAATGCGGAAAGTAAATCAGTAGTTTGAATAAAACTCTCCGAGAATAAGCAGATATAATTACAAACGAGAGTCTCATGGGGAAAGTTAAGTTGCAGAAGAATGACAGTCGCTGCTATTAACGGATGAAATGAACAGAAGAAATCACAAAAGTCCTATCTGTGTTTATTTTTTCTGCATGATGCAGAAATTGGCTCATTCATTTTCCAGGAGTAATGTATCCCGGAAGGTTGTCAAGAGAAAATTCCACCTCCACCTCGTCACCCTCTTTCCATTTTTTTGCAATTTGGCTATAGCTTCCTGCAGGAGCAAGATATTTAACTCCTTTCACAGTTACTGATGCATTTTCTGCCCAGGAAGGAATGCGCACAAATAGTTCGATGTATTGTTTGG
>JBEPWX010000133.1:0-7643 GCA_041642235.1 Mariniphaga sp. | reverse complement strand
GACATAGTACTGGCTAACAGGCTAACTAAAGGAGAAGGGGAACTTCTGTATGGTTTTGCTACCGATGATGCGCACAACTATCATGGAGGAAGTGTAGGACCCGGAAAGGGTTGGATTATGGTTCGTTCTGATGAACTTTCCCCTGAAGCAATTCTTAATGCAATTGATAAAGGTGAATTTTATGCATCGACAGGTATTATACTTAATAACATCAGGTTTAATGGTAAAACTCTTACTATTGAAATTGAGCCCCGGGAAGGAGTGGAATATACAACTGAATTCATCGGTACATTAAAGGGTACCGATATCAAAGGAACTCCTACCCTCGATTCTGAAGGAAAACAAATAGATAACACCACCCAAACATATTCAGATGATATTGGCCAGGTACTTGCCACAAGCAACTCATTAAAACCTTCCTATGCTTTCATTGGAGATGAGTTGTATGTACGGGCACGGATTACATCAACAGCAGATCATATTGATCCGAATACAGATAATATTTTGGGAAAACAAAAGGTATGGATACAGCCACACATTCAAAAGAGTAAAGAATGAACAGAATTTCCTATACCGTCAGTTTCCTGGTAGGGCTGGTTGTTACCAGCTGTCAAATGGAAAGACAAGCGGGAAGTTCACTTACCAAACCGGTAAAACCAAATATCTTATTTATTCTTACCGATGATCAGCGGGCCGATGCTATGGGCTGTGCCGGAAATACCAGCATCAAAACTCCCAATATTGACCAGATTGCCGCAACAGGAGTACGCTTCACAAACTGTTATGTAATGGGAGGCCATCACGGAGCGATTTGTGCTCCAAGTCGTGCCATGTTGATGAGTGGTAAAAACTTATTCCAGGTTTTTGATAATTTGGAGGGTGTAAAAACTATGCCCATGCACTTTGCAGCTCATGGCTACGAAACTTTCGGTACTGGCAAATGGCACAATGAATCAAAATATTTTGAAGCCTCATTTCAAAATGGAAAAAACGTTTTTGTGGGTGGAATGAGCGACCATTTTAATGTTCCATGCAGCAATCTGGACGAAAACGGGAAATTGACGGAACCCATGATGAAAGGATTTTCAACGGATTTATTTGCAGAAGCAGCAATTGATTTCCTTCAGAATTATGCAAACGGAACCAGAGAAAAACCTTTTTTTTGCTATATATCTTTCACTGCTCCACATGATCCACGTTCACCTCGTAAAGATTATATTGAAATGTACAAAAAAGAAGATTTGCCTTTACCCGCAAATTTTAAAGAAATACACCCTTTTCAATTTGACGATCTTAATATCAGAGATGAAACGTTGGCGCCATGGCCCAGAACACCTGATATTATTAAAGCTACACTGGCCGATTATTATGCACTTATAAGCCATCTTGACAAGCGGATTGGCGATATAATCCATTTACTTAAAAAATTAAACCTTAATGAAAATACCATTATTGTATTTGCATCAGACAATGGTCTTGCTGCTGGAAGCCATGGTTTGCTAGGAAAGCAAAACCTTTATGAACATAGTATAAATGTTCCCTTTATAATATCCGGACCAGGGATTCCAAAGGGAAAAGAAAAAGATGCACTTGTATATCTGTTCGATATATTCCCAACCCTATCATCTTTATGCCATCTGCCGGCGCCCGAGAGTGCTGACGGAGAAGATTTAAATCCTGTTATTTTTAATGTAGCTAAGGAAGTAAGAAATTCAGTTTATACAAGCTATCGAAATTCTGCAAGGGCACTAAGGGTAGAAAACTGGAAACTGATTTGGTATCTGCAGATAAAGCATATACAGCTTTTCAACCTGATGGAAGACCCGCACGAAATAAATAATTTAGCTGGAGTACCGGAAAATAAGACAAGAATAAAGGAAATGATGGACCTGCTTATTAGATGGCACAAATCAACTGCCGACACAGCAACATTATTTCCTGTTCACACATTACCCATGGAATACGACTATACCAAATTGAAACAAATACCAGACCGCCACCAACCAGAATATATACTGGAAAAATATTTTTACCAGTAAAAGTTGCCTTTCTTCCGATTAAATTCTTGGCAAAAGCGGCAGTTTGAATATATTTATGCGCTGTTAATTATAATGATTCAACTTTTTACCAGATGAAGATAACGATACTGTGCCTGTTTATTTTTTCAGGTTTATTTGTCCAGGCTAAAAGCATTCCTAAACTACAAAATGATACCTTATCCGGCACCTTCAATAAAGATTTTATTTATCATGTAAAAAAGGCCCAGGGTGATATTGAGATTGATGGTAATCTGGAAGAGCCCGACTGGATAATTGCCCAGAAAGCATTTCCTTTTTTCCTGGTACTTCCGGTGGATACCGGATTTCCTGTCCAGCAATCGGAGGTAATGCTTACCTACGATAATAAGGCTTTATATATGGCATTTGTATTTTATGATACCATACCAGGAAAACGCATAATGGAATCGTTCAGGCGGGACTTTGCATTTGGTAACAACGATAATTTTCTTTCATTCTTTGATACTTTCCTCGATCAAACCAATGGCTTTTCTTTTGGAATTTCAGCTTCGGGAGCAAAATGGGATGGAACCATGAGCAATGGTTCCGCTGTTAACCTCGACTGGGATGCCAAATGGGAATCAAAAACAAAACATTATGACAATCGATGGGTTGCCGAAATGCGTATTCCCTTCAAATCGATAAGATACCCCTCGGGGAGTCAACTCTGGAATGTTAATTTCAGCAGACTTGATTTAAAAACGAATGAAAAATCAAGTTGGGCACCCGTTCCAAGGCAATTTCCAACTGCATCACTTGCCTATACCGGCATCATGCGGTTCGATGAACCGCTGCCCAAATCGCCTATGCAGTTTTCACTTATACCTTACCTTTATGGTAGTATTGTCAATGATTATGAAGCAGGAACAGGAACAGAATATCATCGGGATTTTGGCTTTGATGTTAAATTGGGAATATCTTCTTCCATGAATCTGGATTTGACGTATAACCCCGACTTTGCTCAAGTAGAAGTTGATCAGCAGGTAACTAATATTGATCGCTTCGAACTGTTTTTTCCTGAAAAACGTCAGTTCTTTCTTGAAAACAGCGATCTTTTTTCAGGATTTGGATACAATACTGTAACACCTTTTTTCTCCCGGCGAATAGGTCTGGATGCACCAGTCCTTGCGGGTGCACGTTTAAGCGGAAAAATCGGCAATGATTTGCGTATCGGCTTAATGAATATGACTACTCAGGAAACCTCTCATTATCTGGCACGAAATTTCACAGTTGCCTCAGTGCAGAAAAAAATATTTGCGCGCTCAAATATTGGTTTCATCTTCGTTAATAAAGAATACTTAAATCAGCCTGACAGTATTGAATTGTTCAATAGAGTGGCAGGTTTCGACTATAACCTGGCAAGCAGAAATAATTTCTGGAACGGAAAATTTTTCTACCACAGGTCATTTCAACCAGGCAATCCTGACAAACAATACAGCCAGGGGGCTTCATTAGGTTATAAGCGAAAAAATATTCAGGCTACAGTAACACAAACATCTGTTGGAGAAAATTATCTTGCAGAAACAGGTTTTGTCCCCCGCCGGGGTTTTAATTCTCTGGCCCCGGAATTTACTTATCTGTTTGTTCCTAATAAAAAGATAGTTAGCCATGGAATTACATTAAAGCTAAATAATTATTTTACTCCGAATTATAAAAAGATAGAACATGAAAATACGTTCAGCTATCGGTTCGAGTTTCAAAACCGATCGGCTTTTAATCTGGGGTATAAGGACTTATTTATTGAACTGGATAATGATTTTGATCCTACCCATATTAGCGGGAAATACCTTCCTGCTGAAAGCAGACATCACTTTGGAAATCTATTTATAAATTTTTCTTCCACACAGAAAAAAATGTTTAAGTGGAATGCAGAAGCAGCAAAAGGAACATTTTTTAATGGTGAAATTCAATATCTGCAAGGTCAGTTTGGTTACAGGTACCAACCTTTTATAAACTTTGCATTTAATTTTAATTATACTGACATTCATTTACCAGTACCCTTTGAACGGACAACATTTTGGCTTCTGGGACCAAAACTCGATGTTACATTTTCTGAAAATATCTTCTGGACTACGTTTGTTCAATATAATGAACAAGTAGATAATATGAATATCAACATGCGTTTTCAGTGGAGATATCAACCGGTTTCCGATATTTTTCTGGTATATACCGACAACTATATTCCGGGAGGCTGGAATTCCCGGAACAGGGCATTGGTGCTGAAGATAACCTATTGGTTAAATTAATAGAATATTTTACCAAAAGGTTAAACCGGTCCCACGCATATATATAATTTTTAAACATCAATTTATTCCATTAACTTTGGGCTACCAAAAAAAATAGTATTTTATTGACAGTTTATAATTTGTAACAAATTCATATTCAAAGATGAAAGTAACAGTTGTCGGAGCCGGAAATGTTGGAGCAACCTGCGCACAGGTTGTTGCCGAGAAAAATATCGTAAAGGAAGTTGTTCTGGTAGATATTAAAGAGGGTATTTCAGAAGGAAAAGCTCTTGACTTATGGCAAACAGCCCCGGTAAATTATTACAATACAAGGTTGACAGGTTCAACCAACGATTATTCAAAAACTGCCGATTCGGAAGTAGTAGTAATAACTTCAGGAGTACCGCGAAAACCTGGAATGAGCCGTGATGATCTTATTTCAATAAATGCCGGAATTGTAAAAAGTGTTACTGAAAATGTTGTTAAATATTCTCCCAGGGCTAAAATTATCATAGTTTCCAATCCACTTGATGTAATGACTTATGCTGCCTATGTAACTGCAAAAAAACCAAAAAATGAGGTTATGGGAATGGCAGGCATTTTGGATACAGCACGTTACCGTGCCTTCCTTGCCGAAGCACTAGATATTTCGCCACTCGATATTCAGGCATTATTAATGGGGGGACATGGCGATACAATGGTCCCGCTTCCGCGCTATACCACTGTATCCGGAATTCCGGTTACTGAACTGATAGATGATAAAACATTAAATGCCATTGTTGAGCGTACAAAAAAAGGTGGAGGTGAACTTGTAAATCTTATGGGAACATCTGCATGGTATGCACCTGGGGCAGCAGCTGCTCAAATGGTTGAAGCTATTGTGATGGACCAGAAACGGATTTTCCCTTGTTGCGTTAAACTGGAAGGAGAATACGGCATAAATGACATGTTTGTCGGAACCCCTGTCAAATTGGGCAAAAATGGTATTGAGAAGATAATTGAAGTAGATCTTAACAACGAGGAAAAGAAACTGTTGACCGATTCTGCTAATGCTGTAAAAAGCGTAATGGATGTGCTTGATGGAATGAAAATTCTTTAATCATTTATCTCTGCCTATGTAAACTGCAGATATGAAAAGAATAAAATAATTATTCATAATTAAAACGGCTGAATTCGTAAATTCAGCCGTTTTTTCATTTATTTGGCACAATGAAAATAAAAATTAAGCTGATGGTAGTTGAGTTGGAAGATGATAATTTCCATCTTGTGGCTGAATCGGCTTTTAATGGAGGTAAAACCGGTTATTGGATTGTTGACACCGGTGCTTCTAAAACAGTTTTCGACCTGAATTTAAAAAATCAATATGAATCTGCCGGGGAAGATACAGATGAGGTTCATACAGCTGGTATTGGTGATAAACCCATTCAAACATCCATTGGAATCTTACATTCTCTTTCTGTTGGAAAACTTAAAATAGAAAATCTAAAGGTAGCTTTACTTGATTTATCACATATTAATAAGTTTTATTCAAAAGCGGCCAATCTGCAAATTTGTGGATTAATGGGTGGTGACTTTTTAAAGAAATACAATGCTGTGGTAGATTATAAAAAAAAGATCCTGATTCTGGAAGTAAAAAATTAATACCTGATAAATTCACCCACCAATTATCTTTAATTTTTAATCTTTAATGTTCCCGATACGTAATATTCCCTGCTGATAAAAAAAGCCCTTCCTCACAACCATTATTCAATCCTGTCCCTGCATTCCACTTACAATTCCAGGGGATTATCTAAAATTGACTGTCGATAATTAGTCTGTAATTCACTTAAGGATATCCCTTCTAAGGAGCTATTTTTTCTCTTTTAACAGAATCAATGAAGGAGACAGAGCGTGTTTTCAAATTTTCCTTTAATTCCTAATTTTCGTGTTATATACTATTGTAAACCTGAACTAAATGGGTATATTTGCCCCGCCTTTTTAATAAAAATGAAGTTCAAAATAAAAATAACAAAAAAGATGGCATTGCAATTGGTGCTCTTTACAGCACTTACTGGCATTGCCATGCTGGTTGACTTTTATTTTGAAAATAATCCAGGTGCATTAAAAGAATTTGAGGCAGGCAATGAAGAGCATGAAAAGGAACAGGGAGTAGTTTACCTGTTTTCTCAAACCGTAAACTTTAATGCCAAATCACCTGTACAAAAAATTACTTACCGTAAATTTTTCACACAGGAACATGATAAATTCATCCGGAAATGCCATCAGTTACGTAATCATCAGGCATTTAAAGCCGAAAACAACACGCTTCGGAAACCACTTTATCTTTCATGCCATAACCTAATTTTCAGACAAAATTATTTTACCCATTCCGATGACGAGCCGCTAAATTTATAATTTTGCTTAGTGCAAAGCATTCAATCAAAGGGTTTTTCATTATACTGAAAAACGTCCTTTGTCGTCCCGGCATTTTTATTCAATTAAAATAACAACATTTTTAAAACAAAAATCACATGCAAAACAAAGGTGCAATTTTGACATTTGCCATCCTGCTTGCTGCTGTTTGTTTGTACCAGCTATCCTTTACATTCAAAGCAAAACAGGTGGAAAAAACCGCTGCGCGTTATGCACAGGGTGACCCTGACAGGGAATTTTATTACCTTGACTCTATCTCAGGTGAAGTTGTTTACAATTTTTTAGGTCTGAAAAAGTTTACCTATAAAGAAGTAAAAGAACAGGAAATTAACCTGGGACTTGACCTCAAAGGAGGTATGAATGTAACTCTGGAAATTTCAGTGGATGAACTTATCAGGGCTTTATCGAACTACAGCAATGATTCAACATTCAATGCAGCATTGGCAAGGGCCAGAGAGATGCAGCGTGGGAGTCAGGAAGATTTTGTAACACTATTTGGTCAGGCTTTTGAAGATATTGATCCCAATGCACGTCTGGCATCTGTTTTCCTTACCCTCGAATTACGTGATCGAATCAACATCAATTCTACAAACTCTGAAGTACTTGATGTTATCAGAAGCGAAACAAATGCTGCAATAGATAATGCATTTAACATTATACGAACACGTATTGACCGGTTTGGAGTAGCACAACCAAATATCCAGCAACTGCAAACCAGAGGCCGTATACTTGTTGAACTGCCTGGTGTAAAAGATCAAAGCAGAGTACGTTCGTTACTTCAGGGTACTGCTATGCTTGAATTTTGGGAAACCTACGAAAATCAGGAAGTATATCCCTACATGCTTCAGGCAAATCAACGAATAAAAGAGATTCAATCTGCACAGGGAGAAGATATATCCGACGAAGATGAAGAACAAATTACAGAAGAAGAAAGTCAGGCTGCTGATAA